>JAXIZX010000406.1:0-5868 GCA_036303765.1 Collinsella sp.
CGATGCAGGTCGTCGTTGAAGCGCAGCGACTCCAGCGCAGACTCTTTCAGCCCCTCGCCAAACACCGCGCTGCGGACCGATAGCAGAACCACCAGCAACGGGCCCCACAGCGGCACCAGCACTATCACGGCCAGCATGTGCCCGCGCACCGGCAGCAGGCCCAGCTTCATGAGCGTCCACAGCATCAGGCAAACCAGCGTATGAATCAGCAGCAAGACGGCAGCAACGACAAGCGAGATCAAGCGGCACCCCCCTCACCGTCACCGGTGTAAGAGATGTGCTGCAGCAACGCCACGATGTCCTCGCCATCGACGGGCTCCACCGCAATCCGCTTTGCGCTCAGGCGCTCGCGGATAATGGGCAGATCGCACGCCTTTGCCTGGCGCATAAGCAGGTAGAGCACGTCGTCGTCGACCAAGCCCGCCGCGTCGCTCTCGCGGATTGCCGACCCAATTGCGCCCACCAGCTCGCCGACAGGCTCCATGCCCGGCACCACGCGCAGGAGCAAAAAACTCCCCATCTTGCTATCTGCCAGCGCCTGCGCCGCCGCGAGCTCTTGGCCAAAGGCAGCCTGCTTGAGCACGCAAGTGCCGTCAACGCAGCGTTTATCCTGCGCCACCGCCTCATAGTCAAAGGCACGGCCCAGCGCGCTTTCGACCAGGCCGCACAAGATGCGGAACAGGTTTTGATAATAGAGGGTCATTTGGTTTTCGGCTGCACTACGCACAAAGATCAACACGGCGGGTGCCCCGTCGCGCTCGATCGTGTATCCAAACATGGGAAGCCCCGGCGTCAGCTCGCGGTTCACCCACAGGTTCGAACGACCCCCGTCGCCCAAAAGAGATGCAAGCTGCTCAAGCGTGAGCGAGCGTGCGGCATCTTCGGCAATCGCGGGACTTGCTGCCACCAGGCGCGCAAATGCCCCGCCCGAAACATGGTAGATCGCCACCGAATCGTTCTCGAGGATCTCGCCCAGAAGCTCGCAGCACTTGCGATAGATGTCGCGCGGGTTGAGCACGTCGAGCTCCTGCGTCACGGCAAAGATCTTGCCAAAGCTGTCGTGGCGACCCACGATCTGGCGCCTGTACGCGCGCTTATCCTCGATCGCGTCGTGGTAGAGCTGCGTAAGGAACGTATTGCGGTTGCGCACGAGCTCGTTTTGATCGCGCTCCGCCCTAATGACTTCGCTGTTGCGCAGCTGCACATAGCCGCACACGGCACCCACGACAAAGTACGCAATAAACGGCAGCCAGTTGGACGGCTCGTAGAACAGACCCTGGAAGGTATAGCCGTACTGAGTAAAGTAGCTCGCCGCCAGGCCAATCGAAGCCAGCAGTGCTGCGACCAAGCCAAAGTCCAAGCCATACAGCGTGCCGATCATCACCACATAGAGCAGGCGATAATCGAGCACGTTGAGCTGGGCCGATTGGGAGAACAGGTGCTCCAGCACCTCGAACAGGACCCAGGCAACGCCCGTCTCCAGGCATTTAATAGGCAGCGCGCGCATTTGGATGCGGTCGATGGCGGCGCGCAAGGGGTTGACTTTCTTTGCGCGGCCAGCATCCCAACGCGCTTGAATGGTCGAAAGATCGCGCAGCAAGTCGTAGCGCTGAAACCAGCCATAGCGCACGCGAGCGACGTCGTTGGCGGGAAGGTTGTAGCCGGCAGAATCGCCATAGGCAGCTGAAAGCCCTGGGAACAGCGCCTGAAGAGCCTCGCCCACTTCACCCGCCGTGTGATGGAAGGCATCGGCAACGTCGAGCGTCTCAAAGGAGGCGTCCCAGCTGTCGAAGATACGGCGTACTAGCACCGCGAGCTCCTCGGTGCACAGCAGGGGAAACGCCGCATCCTGCGCGCCCTGCAGAGCAACCGAGCCGGTCGAGCACGCATCGAACAGCGGCACCAAAAACGGGTCCTCCAGCGCGGCAGACGCAGTATACAGGAACGGCACACGCAGGATCTTGGTCTGAACGCCCTCGCGAGCAGCGTAGTAGCGGCAAAGGTCGTTTGCCGCGCGGGCGATAATGCCCTTGCCCGTTCGCCCCGCGGCATCGGCGGCACCCGCGGGCCCCGCTACATACAGCAGTTGTACGCGGCGACCCGCGCACGCACGAAAGACCGAACGCAGCAGCTCGATATCGCCCACGATATCGGTATGCGGGGTAAGGTAATTAGACAGGTAGACCACGCGTTCGAACTCGTAGGCCTGATCCAGGTGTTGCAGAAGCTCTTTCCACGAGGAATGGGGCGACGACTCGTCGCGGCACGCGTCCTGTACAGCTACGACCTGCACATGGTCCCCGGGGAACGCCTTGGCACAAAAGTCATCGTCAACATATGCGGTGTTGCCAACAACCAGCACCTCCATGGCGCACCCCTCCCCTAAAATCCACATTTGTCATAGTCAAACATGCGTATTGTACGCTGTCAACGCGAGCCAAGGCGCCTTTAAGGCTGTTTTAAGAACTTTTTTAGGGGATGTGGGGACATCGAGAGTGCTAAATGAGCACCCAATCCAGAAGTGCGGTGAAAAACCGAGACCTGTCGACCAGACCCCAGTTTTGGGCACCCGCGACCTGCGGTTTTGTTACCAAAAATCAGGTTGTGCTCGGAAGTTCCCGATTTTTTCCCCGCGCTTACGTCAGCGGCGATAAAAAACCCACTACCCCAAAGCGAAAACGCGACAACATCCAGTAGTCGTGGAAACATCAAAGGGCCGTTGCCGGAAACCAAACAACGACCCTTCTTTGTCTCCGCCTCACGTAGAGTCCGCGACGACTGTATCACTGAGGATTTTTTATCGTAACGTCAAGCGACCCAACAGGGCGACAAGTGGCAATGTGGCTGTTCGGCTCCAATCTCTAACTAAAAACTAATGGCCACCCTTTCTTCGAAGCCTCTGCCTTTGAGCGCTCGTTTAACTAATTGAAGCCGTCACGTGCTGCTCCCCTCTATCAAATCCCGCAAACGATACGCGCACGACGAATCGAATTGATCGATAAGGAAATCGAACACGATGCGCAAATCGCCTCTCAGCATTCCCCGGTGAGCCATCTCCGGCCCCAGCTTATCGACAGCACAAGTGCAAATTTCCTCGAGATAATATTGCATATTTGAATTTTGTCGCAAAGAAGAGAGGCAGACCCCGTTGCGGATAACCGCCGCGCACCAATGGAGGCCATTCGCCAGACGCTCGGGAACAACCTCATGTAGCAGGTATGCGAACGAAGTCAGAGTCGCAGCCCCTTTTTGTCGCCGTGAGACCTTGGAGAAGAAGCCATCCCACCGGTCATAGTCCAAAATTGATTCAAAATCGATATGCGACCAAGACGGATCCGCAAAAAGCAGTGCTTCCAGCAAATCCTCAGGGTCGCTCCTGCGACCATCGCTCAAATTTCCCGAAAAACACGCTTCATAGGTTTCACTCCAATAAGCGAAGAAAAGCGAGTCGTCCAACTTCCCCCGAAGTCGAGCATGAAGCAATTCGGACAGAAAACGCCCTCCCACATATTGTTGAAGCAACAACGGGGCTACCTCGACGAGAACACGACAGTAACAACTTGGCTTAGCCTTAATAAGCCACAATGCAATCTGCCGCACAAAACCAACCTGAGAATCAAAAATCCAAGAGGCATTTCGGTGGGCTATTAGCCCAGACGAAGCTGCTTTAATATAGTTTTCTATAGCAAAAGGATCGCACACGTCGTCGCTGCACGCTGCCACCAAGACAAAACCCATCGCAAGGTGTTTCGGATTGTGGGCAACGTAGTCTTCCAAATTAGAGACACCAAGATCCATGGCGATGATTCGTTCTGGCAGTTGCGGATGGTTCCTAAGAAGCAAGTCCATCAGTTCGTCGTTACTCAAACGACGCTCTTGAGCGGGAAGCTGGAAAGTGCCTTCCCGTCTTTTATCCCAGAATTTACCGGCTGTCAGATATCCAGCAAGAAAGGCCTCGATTGCGCGGATATTCCCCGAATAATAGGTTCCTATTGCCTCCATTAAACTCGAGTGCAGAGCTCTTTCCGGACCGACGACGAGCCGTGCAACAAAAATCGGAAATTCGCCTACTCCCCGAGCCGCAGACAAAACGGAAGATTTGACAAGCGCGTCAACAGAAGAGTCTTGATGAGGGGAATATGCATTTGCAGCACCCAGGCATTCCGAAACATACCTGTAGCACCATTCAAGCTCGGATTCCGAAAGTTCATTCAAGAAGTCTCGAAGAGCAATTGCGACAGTGTATCCACACGCATCGCGAAGAAACAAGGCCGCGCCGTCACTATCAGTCAGCCCCTTAGCATGAGCCAATGCGGCGCTAATGGAATCGAAGTCATCGTTAAACTGAGCGCCCTTTTCCCATCCATTGTGCGCCCACGTATAAAAAGCAAGAGATTGGCTCGGCCTCGCATCTTCCAGTGTCGCCTTATGCTGTTTTAGCTTTTCCGCCAGATCCTCGTCTGGATTAATCTCCAAAACAACACCAGGATGATTCGGATCATCCGAATTTCCAACAACCTCAAGTCGCCTAGAATCCATCTGCTGGTACGCCCATCTAGTGACCGCATCTTCCTCATCCGATGATCCGATCATGTCGTCAATAATCGAATGGATGTGATCAGAAGCGCTAGTCTTTCCATCCAGTAGAATAAGGTTGTTGTCAAGCTGAACTTGAAGCGCGGCGTTTGAAATCTGCTTCTCGCTAATTCGATACTTCGAAACAACCTCTCTGTCATGGTTATGCAGATAGTAGCCCGCAAAAGGAGGAACAACCGGATAACACCGCCCGTTTATCCACCTCTCTTTATCCAACATGATCACAGCCCGACAGGAAAGTAACACGCAGAGCACGTCGGGGCATTTTTCCGGAGCGTTCAGCACGGCCGAAACGACAATGGACACAACCGAGCAAGAATGGGAAGCCATCAAAGCAGTAAAGCAAAGGTGTTCTAACTGCGCGGGAGTAGCTACATCTGAAACCTCAAGTAGCCATCGCTCAAATGCCATCATGATTGACGAATACAAATCAGAACCGCAACCAAACAAATGGGCCGTCCATAGTCTGCCGCTAAAAATATAGCTTCTGTCTATCTCGCCCAACCGCACGCTCGCCTCCAAACAGTCATCAGCAAAATCCGAATGCATGAGAGAGTCGGCAACATGGTCGGCGATTCTGCAGACCAACCGCAATGCAGTTTCCCAGTCAGCCCTAAATAGGGCATAAACAGGAGTCTGCATGGCGCTTGTCGGATAATGAAATCTTCCGCAGTCGCGGAGCGCAAATTCCGTCTCACAGTCGAAGGCCATCTCATAGAATTGGTCTTTATGATTGGCTTTGATTGTCCAAGCATTAAATAAGAACTCCGAGTATTCGTTTGGGATCGCACGGGCAACATACCGCGTCGATAAAGAATCCTTGACCATGCCCCGAAATAAAGGGTGGTTACGCTCCTTGCGATCATCCCAATCCCGCTCTTGAGCGCAATAGGCTGCCAATTCTTGACTCAGTTCACCCGCTGCTTCAAGAATTACCGTAACGCAAGTTTCTTCGGCATCGTTGTATCGATAACGATCGCTATCGTGCTCAATCTTCTCAATCAACGCGAGTGCAACCCGACCCGCCTGGCGCGTAGTTTCTCCAGAATGGTTACTTTTGCACCAAACGTCTAAAACACCAACAAAACCAAAAGACGCCTCCAGAGGAATCTCTTCCTTATAGCTATAAAGAAAGGCTCTGTTAGACCAGGATTGACATACATGTGTCCCCACGGTGCCATATCGTTGACCCCATAGACCGCGATGATGGGGGCAGCATGAACGCCGAAGACCTGGTCCTCAACTTCAAGAAGGGCATGGCGAACCTCAGCA
>JAXIZX010000407.1:0-8951 GCA_036303765.1 Collinsella sp.
CACCTCAATGGTCCTCCTAACGCCGGCGTGTTGGCACCACCAGCGTAGTGGCGGCGGGGAGGCACGGTGGCCATTATTCGGTGACCGGGATTGGTCAAAATAGTTTGACTATTAGCGGCTAAAATCGCCCGGCGCTAACAATATAGCTTTGACGGCATGAACGTTGACGCTAACAAGGTGTGCGGTCGTTGCCTCGCTCGCATGAGAAAAGAATCTGGTTTGACCCAGGTCGATATTGCGCGCGCCCTTTGCGTGCCGCAATCGTTTGTGTCGAAGGTCGAAACAGGAGAACGGTCTCTTAAGCTATACGAACAATTTGATTATGCGCGTGCATTGGGTATCTCCGCTCTAGCCTTGTCTGAGCGCCTGCAATCAGAGATGGATATGGCGGGTCTCAAGGGATTCGAAAAGAAAAGCGGTAATTAAATATCAAAATCAACTTGATGCATTCACTCAGGTTGAGTTTCGCCGCGCGCATGGCCCGCATTCGTGCTCGAACGGGCGCAAGGGTGCTTAAGGTCGACTTAATCGCCCGCGCTTGTTGTGTGTGGCGGGCGCCGCCTCGGGCATAATGGAGCGCGAGAGGAGCACGCATGAACGAGCGCATACTGGTAGTTGATGACGAGAAGGCCATCGCCGACCTGGTTGGTATCTACCTTACAAAGGAGGGCTTTGACGTCCAGATCGCCTACAGCGGGGCCGATGCGGCCAAGGCAATCCTGGAGCAAGAGTTTGACCTGGCACTGCTCGATGTCATGCTGCCCGATATCGACGGCTTTGAGCTGCTGCGTACCATCCGTGCCAGCCATACCTATCCCGTAATTATGTTGACGGCACGCGATGCCCAGCAGGATAAGATCGAAGGCCTTTCGCTTGGCGCGGACGATTACGTGGTCAAGCCGTTCCGCCCGCTGGAGCTCATCGCGCGCGTTCATGCTCAGTTGCGCCGCTACACCAGCTACGGTAGCCGCGCGCAGGCGACCGAGTCGCCGACCCTCCAGCTCGACGGCCTCGAGATCAACCGTGACGCTCGCTCCGTGACGGTGGACGGTGCGCCGGTGCGCCTCACGCCCATCGAGTATTCCATCTTGCTGTATCTGGCCGAGCATCGTGGCAGCGTAGTGCCCGTGGAGGACCTGTTCCGCGCGGTGTGGAACGAGGACTTTATGCCCGGCTCCAACAATACGGTGATGGTGCACATTCGTCACCTGCGCGAAAAGATCGGTGACGACGCTCAGAAGCCGCGTTTTATCAAAAACGTTTGGGGCGTCGGCTATATCATCGAATAACGCCTTTGTTTGCGAGGACATGGACATGACAAAAGACGATAAGCAGACGTTTGAGGTGCCCGATCGACTCTTTGAATACGTGAGGGCGGTCGTCGATAATCGCGCGCTTGCGACGGTGCTGCTCTTTTTGCTGAGTCTGCTGCTGATCGGCACTGATAACATCGCCGGTATCTTAGCGGTGCTACTCATCGGCTTCTTGCTGATCGATCGCTTTGAAATCGTGCGTCGTTGCGTGGTGATCGGCGGTGCCGCGTGGGTCATGACGCTGGCGATCGGCGCCATGGCACTCGGTGGCATTGAGGGACCGGTGCTGTTCGATGCCGGCTTTGTATTCAACATGCTTGGCTTTGTCTTGGCGCTCGCCGTGTGCGTCCTGTTCTTTTGCGGCCGCGCTCTGTACTACCAGGGCTATGAGCAGGGTGAGCAGCATTCCGACCGCGTGCTTGCCGCCCGTATTCAGGACCGTCTGATCGATCATCCCGACGCGTGGGACAACATCGACGGCGACTTCCTGGAGGTCGAGGGTGTGCTCAACCGTGTGCGCGATCGCGAGCGCAAAGTCCAGCAAACCCTGCGTGACGAGTCACATCGCAAGGACGATTTGGTCACATACTTGGCGCATGACCTGCGCACCCCGCTTGCCAGTGTGGTGGGCTATCTTTCGCTGCTGCAAGAGGCTCCCGAGCTGCCGGTTGAGCAACGTGCGCACTTTACGGGCGTGGCGCTCGACAAGGCGCACCGGCTCGATACGCTCATCGAAGAGTTCTTCGATATCACGCGCTTTGACTTCCACGATATCGTGCTCACGCGCGGCTATGTTGATCTGGGGTTGCTGCTGGCTCAGGTGACTGACGAGTTCTATCCCATCCTCAACGAGCAGCATAAGGAAGTCCAAGTTGATATTCGCGAGGACCTGACGGTGCTCGTGGATGGCGACAAAATGGCTCGCGTGTTCAACAACATCATGAAAAACGCTATTGCCTATAGCTATGAGGGCTCGACCATCACGATCGAGGCCAGACGCCGGGACGGCGGTGGCGTGCGCGTGCGCTTTATCAATCAGGGCGATCCCATCCCTGCGGCTAAGCTCAAGGTGATCTTTGAGAAGTTCTATCGCCTGGATGCGGCGCGTGCGACCAATCGCGGCGGCGCTGGACTGGGGCTTGCCATCGCCAAGGAGATCGTATGCGCGCACGGCGGTACCGTTGCATGTGAATCGACGCCCGAACACACGATATTCACCATCGAGCTGCCCGCCGCATAGCCAGTGTGCCCTTACAAACACTTGACAATGCGCTCACGTGCATATGAGCCGCGATTCCTACTATCGATACTGCTGAATTGATATCGATGTGGAGGTATGCGGTATGACGGCTGCTGCGGCTGTGGAGCCCACGGAGCTTGAAGAACTCATGAAAGCGCAGGCCGAGGCCGCGCACGAGCGCGAGGTTGGGGATGCGACTCGCCCCACGGCAGAGGATCTTGCCGCCTCGCCGACGCGAATCGATGTTGAGGGCCTCGACCTGTTCTATGGCGACCACCATGCGCTCAAGGACGTGAATATCAAGATCCGCGACAAGCAGATTACCTCGTTCATCGGGCCTTCGGGCTGCGGAAAGTCCACGTTGCTGCGCTGCTTTAACCGCATGAACGACGGCATCAAGGACTGCCGAATCGAGGGCAAGATTGCGCTCGATGGTCAAGATATCCTGGGCGACTACGACATCTGCCGCCTTCGCCAGCGCGTGGGCATGGTGTTCCAGCGCCCCAACCCGTTTCCCATGAGCATCTACGACAACGTCGCCTATGGGCCGCGCAGTATGGGTGTGCGCGATCGCGTCGTGCTCGACGAGCTGGTCGAAGACTCCCTGCGACGCGCCGCCCTGTGGGACGAGGCCAAGGACAAGCTCAAAGAGTCGGGTCTGGGTCTTTCGGGCGGCCAGCAGCAGCGTCTGTGCATCGCCCGCGCACTTGCCGTGCAGCCCGACATTCTGCTGATGGACGAGCCGACCTCGGCACTCGACCCTGTGTCGACGCTGGTGGTGGAGCAGCTGGCCTGCGAGCTCAAAGAGACCTGCACGCTCGTGGTCGTTACGCACAATATGCAGCAGGCGGCGCGTATCTCCGATTCGGTCGCATTCTTTTTGCTGGGTGAGCTGGTGGAGCACGCGCCCACCGCGCAACTCTTCAAGAATCCGACCGATCCGCGCACGGCGGATTATTTGACGGGGCGTTTTGGCTGATACCATCTAGTAAAGGTACCTTTAGGGTTAAGATGCGGTCATGCCGGCCGCAAAGGGGTTCAACATGATCTATTACGTCGAGGACGATGACAACATCAGGGATTTGACGGTCTATGCGTTGCGCAAGCAGGGAATCGAGGCCGAGGGCTTTTCGTGCGACGGTGAGTTTAAGACTGCCGTGGCGCGACGGGTACCCGATGCCGTCCTGCTCGATATCATGCTGCCCGATACCGATGGCTTGGCGATTATGCGTCGCCTGCGTGCCGACCGCCTGACGGCGACGGTGCCCATCATGATGCTTACCGCCAAGGATACCGAGCTCGACAAGGTGATGGCGCTCGATGGCGGTGCCGACGATTACCTGACTAAGCCGTTTTCGCTCATGGAGCTTGCGAGCCGCTGCCGCGCACTGCTGCGTCGCGGCGGCATGGTCAAGCAGGCGAGCGATGTGCTCAGCGTGGGCGACATCGTGCTCTCGCCCAGCCATCGCGAGGTGACCGTTGCCGGCGAGCCGCTTAAGCTCACCCTGCGCGAGTTCGACCTGCTCGAGTACCTCATGCGCAAGCCCGGCGTGGTTTTTACCCGCGAGTCGTTGCTGCAGAGCGTGTGGGGCTGGGACTTCGACGGCGGTTCGCGCACCGTTGACGTGCACGTGCAGACGCTTCGCCAAAAACTGGGCGAGCATGCCAGCGCCATCGAGACCGTGCGCGGCGTGGGCTACCGCTTGGCCGAGCCTTCTGCCGGTGATGGTGCCGAAGGTGACGACACCGCGGCCACCGCATCGGAGGAGTAACCCGTGGTCTTCGCCCCCCAGGGAAAACATACGCTGTCGCACCGCGTTTTTGTGACGATCTTTGTCTGCGCCATGGCGGTTATCGTGGCGTTTACGGTGCTGGGTGCGTTCTTTGTGCAAAACACCTTGGCGGATGCCACGAGTGCCAATCTGGCGCAGGAAACCGAGCTCATTGCTGCCGCTCTCGACGAACAGCAGGAGCCCATCCCGTTCTTGCGTAGTCTCGATCGCGAGGACTTGCGCATCACGCTGATTAACAAGGATGGATCGGTTGCCTACGACAACGAGGCGTCGCCTTCCACACTGCCCAACCATGGCGATCGCCCCGAGGTCATCGAGGCCTTTGAGAGTGGTTTGGGTTCCGCGGAGCGCGCAAGCTCTACGCTCGACGAGATTATGCTGTATCGCGCCGTCGCCCTTGATAACGGCCAGGTTGTCCGCTTGGCGCAGGCCCAGCCTGGCGTTGCGGCGATTTTGCTGTCGATGGTGGCGCCGATGCTGCTTATCGCAGCAGCGGGTGCGGTACTCTCGTTTTTTATGGCGCGCCGCGAGTCCCGTGCCATCATCGCGCCGTTGCAAGAGGTGGATTTGGACCACCCACGCCGTAGCTATGAGCACGCCTATGCCGAGATGGTCCCCATGCTTGAGCGTATCGAGTCGCAGCGCCAGGAACTCAAGCGCCAAATGGCGGTGCTAGCGGACAACGACCGTATGCGCCGCGAGTTCACGGCGAATATCACCCATGAGCTCAAGACGCCGCTTACGGCGATTTCGGGCTATGCCGAGCTCATCGCAAACGGCATGGTCGAGGGCGAGGGCGACCTGCGCAACTTTGGCGGTCGCATCTATCGTGAGGCGGGCCGCTTGGCAGCGCTTGTCAACGATATCCTTACGCTGTCTAACTTGGACGAGGCCGAGCGTGCAACTGAGGGCGAGGCGGTGCCCATTGGTTCCACGGAGCCTATTGAGCTCTCGCGTGCCATCTACGCGGTTGAGCAGCGTCTTGAACAGGTCGCCCGTCAGGCGAATGTGACGATAAGTCATGAGACCAAGCCTGTGGTCATCGAAGGCGTGTCGCGCTTGATTGACGAGCTCATCTATAATCTGGCGAGCAACGCCATCCGCTACAATCGACCCGGCGGTACGGTTACGCTGCAGTGCGACACCAACGACGAAGGCCATCCGTTCCTTGCGGTCGCCGACACGGGAATCGGTATCGCGCCTGAAGAACAGGGCAAGGTATTTGAGCGGTTCTATCGCGTGGACAAGAGTAGGTCCAAGGCGCGCGGCGGAACCGGTCTGGGGCTTGCCATTGTCAAGCATGCGGCCCTGTATCATCACGCCACGCTCGATCTGTCGAGCGAGTTGGGCGTGGGAACCACCATTACGGTGACGTTTCCCATACAGCAGGACGAGCCATTCGCATAGCGATACAACATAGGTATTGATGTAGACGCCGCATTTGACTTTCGGGTGCGGCGTTGTTGTGCAATTTTACGATTGCTTCCGACATTTTTACAGGAGAGCCTGTTTCTTATGTATAGAGTTTGGTCTCGGTAAAAAGATGCGATAACATACGGACAGTTTTGTCAATCCGAACTGGGGAAATGAAAGGCAAGCTGCATGACCCTTCTCGAACTGTTCCAGCTGCTGAAGAAGCACCTCAAGCTGGTCATCACCCTTCCGGTGGTCTGCGCGATCGCCATGGGCATCGTGTCCTTCGCCGCGATGGACAACACCTATACCGCGACGACGAGCATGTACATTCTCGCCAAGACCGACGATAGCGGCCAGATGAGCTACAACGATCTCTCGGCGAGCCAGATGCTTTCCAACGATATCGCCACGCTGCTGGATAGCGATAGCGTTAAGAGCGGCGCCGCCAAGGAACTGGGCCTCACCGATCTGGATGACTACAAGGTGTCTGTTTCCTCCGAGACCACCACGCGTGTCATTACGCTTTCGGTTACCGGCACCGATGCCAAGGAGACGGCTGAGGTCGCAAAGGCCATAGCTAGCTCGGTGAGTACGGTCGCTCAGAACGTCGGCGCTGCCCAGAGCATCAACGTTATCGACGAGGCTAAGACCCCCGAAGCCCCCAGCGGCCCCAAGCGCACGCTGTATATTGCCGTCGCGTTCCTCGCCGGTATCTTTATCGCAGTCGCCTATGTCGTTTTGGCAGACATGCTCAATACCCGCATCCGCGGTGCCGAAGAGGCGGAAGAGCTCCTGGGCATTCCCGTTGTTGGCCGAATTCCGGCTATGAAAGGTGGTAAATAGGCATGGCTAAGGCAAAGAACACCGATAAGCTCGTTGTACAGAATGCCGCCAAGACCCTTCTGGCCAACATCCGCTTTGCGAGCGTGGACGACCCCATTCGCACCATCACCGTTACGTCCTCGATTCCCAACGAGGGCAAGTCTACGGTTTCCATCAACCTTGCCCAGGCTATCGCCACCAGCGGCAAGAGCGTCCTGCTGGTCGAGGCTGATATGCGTCGCAGGTCCCTTGCCGATATGCTCGGCGTCCGCTCCCGCGGCGGACTCTATGCAGTCCTTTCCGAGCAGGTTTCTATTGACCAGGCGATTGTCGAGACGGGTCAGAAGAACTTCTACTTCCTCGATGCCGAGCCGCATATTCCCAATCCTGCCGACATCATCGTCTCTCACCGCTTTGCCAAGCTGGTAAAGGCACTGTCCGCCAAGTTCCAGTACGTCATCTTTGATGCTCCCCCGGTCGGCACCTTCATCGATGCTGCCGAGATCGCAAGTCTGACCGACGGTGCGCTTTTTGTCGTGCGTGAGGATTTCACCAAGCGCGAGGAGGCGCTCAACGCTATCGGTCAGCTTAAGAAGTCCGAGAAGGTCAAGCTCATTGGTACCGTTATGAACTACTGCGAGACCGAGACCAGCGAGTACTACTACTCCTACTACACCAAGGACGGTAAGAAGGTGAAGAAGGGCTCCGACGATCAGGGGACTTCCAAAAAGGGCATCTTCACCAACCGAGCAAACGTTTAGTTGATTAAGGCTGACCTATGCGTGACATTCATTGCCATATCTTGCCGGGTGTAGACGACGGCGCCGCCGATCTCGATGAGAGCTTGGCGATGCTCGAGGCTGCCAAGCGGGCCGGTGTAACCAGAATCGTTTGCACTCCTCACTGCCGTGATCCCTATTTTGATTACGACAAGATGTGGGATGCCTTTGAGCTGCTGCGTGATAACGCTGACGGTTTTCCGCTCCAGATGGGCTTCGAGGTCAACCATCGAAAGCTCGTTGAGCTTGGTATCGATGCCGCGGAGCACTTGCATTTCGATGGGACCAACGAGTTTCTGCTCGAGCTTTCGACGCATGCCGATGCGTATGCGTTTAGAGAGTACGAGAACACGATTTACGATTTGCAGTGCCGTGGCTACCAGGTGATCATCGCTCATCCTGAGCGCTATCGTGCGGTTCAAAAGGATGTAAGCGTGGCGGAGCGCCTGGTCGATATGGGCTGCAAGCTGCAGGCTTCGGCGGACTTTATTGCCGGCGGTCGATTTGGTCGCGAGAAAAAGCCGGCACAGCGCCTGTTCGATCAGAACCTGTACAGCTTCATCGCGAGCGATGCCCATAACGTGGGTCATTACGACTGCCTGGCGAAGGCTCGCGCGAAGTATAGCGTGCGCGGAGCTCATTTTCGCTAATATCTGTCCCTAACGTTCGCATTGAATGAAAGGGCAGCCATGGATATCCAACTTAAGACGGGATGCTTTGATGACGCGGCGTTGGTGCGCCGCGTCATTTTTATGGACGAGCAAGGCTACGAGAATGAGTTCGACGCTATCGACGAGGATCCAAACTGCATTCATGTGACGCTCTATGTAGACGGCGAGCTTGCCGGTTGCTCGCGCGTGTTTCCCGAAGAGCTTGAGCGCGCGGCTGACGCAGAGGCTCCGGTGTCGCCGGCGTGCGACTTGGACGAAGGCGTTGCGGCGGGGGAGACCTACATTATGGGGCGCGTCGCCGTGCTGCCGGCTATGCGTCGTCGCGGACTGGCGAGTGCGATCGTCGAGGCCAGTGCTTCGTGTGCACGCGATGCCGGCGCTAAGCTTATTAAGCTGCATGCGCAGGAATACGTGTTGCCGCTCTATGCAAAGGCGGGCTACACGCAAATTGCCCCGGTAGATTACGAAGACGAGGGCCAGCCCCATGTCTGGATGGCCAAGCGCGTAGATGGCAGATAGGGACGTTCCTTTTCTGCCGGCAGTTGGGGACGCTCCTTGGCAATTGGCGCATCGGAGCGCTTAGACATACAGTTTTTCGATTCCGTATGTATATATGCGCGCTAATGGGTTATAAAATCTAAGTCTGAACATAGCAGGTCTGCGATTCGGCTCGGGCGACCGGGCCGTTTTTGCGGACGGGGGTAGCGCGAAAGGACTGCACATGCGTCAATTTAAGACCGAGAGCAAAAAACTGCTCGACCTCATGATCAACTCCATCTACACCAATAAGGAAATCTTCCTGCGCGAGCTTATCTCTAACGCGAGCGACGCCGTCGACAAGCTCAACTTTAAGAGCCTGCAGGACCCGAGCGTCAAGATCGACCAGGGCGACCTGGCCATTCGCGTCTCCTTTGATA
>JAXIZX010000408.1:0-1602 GCA_036303765.1 Collinsella sp.
GTCTTTAATGGCCACCAGGCTGCCGCCAAGATCATGACCGAGGCCGGCCACGGCGGCACCATCACTACCACAAGCTCGATGGTCGCCAAGTACGGCCAGCCCTCCGGCGTCGGTTACCCCACGTCCAAGTTTGCCGTCAACGGTATGGTCCAGTCACTCTCGCGCGAGCTCGCCCCTATGGGTATTCGCGTCAACGCCGTTGCCCCTGGCGTGACTAAGACTGACATGGTCGCCAACCTGCCCGAAGAGGTCATCAAACCCATCATCGCCACTATCCCTCTCGGCCGCATGGGTGAGCCCGAGGACGTCGCCAACGCCTTCGTTTTCCTAGCGAGCGACATGTCCTCCTATGTCACGGGCGCCGTGCTCCCCGTCGACGGAGCCGCCCGCTCTTAAGGGACCACAAGCCTCAGCTCCCAGCCTCAACATAGTCCAACAAAGAAGGCGCGCCGTCTGCATCAACTGCAGGCAGCGCGCCTTCTTCTGTTTGAAAGGGAAGCTGTGTCCCGGAATTCCGACTCAGACCGGGACGCAGCTTCCCTCAGGGCCATGTTTCGGAAAGAGCGCCCCGTTTTGAACGCCGATTCTGGGATACCGTTTCCGCAACGGGTCTCTCGCGGAAACTGCATCCCACTCTGAGCGCCCATTCCGGGACACAGTTTCCCAACGGCCCCCGTTTCGGAAACCACATCCCATTCCGAGCCTTCAAAGCGGGACGCGGCTTCCCCGAGAGAGTATCGACTACTTGCCGTCGTCGTCCTCGGCTTCTTCTCTTGCATAGAGCTCCAGCATGCGGCGGCGGTATTCGCGCACGGCGAGCTTGGCGCGCTCCAGGCGGCGACGCTCGCGCGGAGTCAGCTCGGACGGGTCGACCTCGTCTCCATAGGTCTTATCGGCAAGCAGGTGCGCAGCGTCCACGATGCGGGCATCGATGTGGCCGCTCGCCGCCTCGGCGGAAAGACGCTCGGCAATCGTATCGAGCGTAGGCAGGCCCTCGAATACGCGACCATGGCCATGCGAAGTCAGCAGCTCATGCTCGCGCGCGAGCAAGCTCGCTAGGTCGTGGTGGGCGCGCAGGATGTCGAGCGCATCGGATGGATGCTCGGCAACCTCTGCCACGGCGGTGACCGGCGCTGCATCGACCACGCGGTAGAAGAGCTGCGCGAGCAGCGGCATCAAGAACACCGTGATGGCGCCGGCGGCGACCATAACCGATGCGACGTCTTGCGACAGCGCGCCCGCGTTGACGGCAACGCTCGTCACGGCAACGATGATCGGCAGCGCCGTGGTGCAGTACAGGGCCACGGTAATGCGACCATACGCCGACACATCGCGCGTCGCAGGACAAATGCTCATGGAAATAAGAATGGGCACGGCACGAATAATCAACAACGCCACGATAAAGCCCACGAGCAGACCCGGGCGCGACGCCACGGCCGTCAGATCGATCTTTGCGCCCGATACGGTAAAGAACACCGGAATCAAAAAACCGTAGGCCAGACCGTCGAGCTTGGTCTCGAGCGTATGGTTGCCCTCGGGGATGATATAGCGCAGGACAAAGCCGGCGGCAAAAGAACCCAACACGATGTCGAGATCAAAGAC
>JAXIZX010000409.1:0-5232 GCA_036303765.1 Collinsella sp.
GTGCGTCTTTTGAGTAAAACCGCAGGTCGCGATTTGCTCGGGGTACTATGCAGCGCGATCGAATCACACGCAGCTCAAACGCAGCAAAAACGCACTACGGAGGTTTCCAGCTACATGAGGATCGATTCACGAAAACCGAAAGCCGCCGCCCTTTCCGCCGCTCTGACCGTGGCACTTTTGGCGTGCGCCGGTGCAACTGATACCCACGCGGCAACACTGTCCGACACGGTTGGATCCACGCCGTCCGAGACGACGCTGGTGCAGCCCGTCGACTATCGCAGCGACGGCTTTGGCTCCATGCAGGAGTGGAATGCCTCGATGGAGGCCAAGCGCGATTCCCTTGAGATGCGTGCTCAGATCATCATGAACATGTACGGTGACTATGCCACCGATGACGAGCGCGCTGTGTTGCAGGGTTGCATCGACGGCGCGGGTAGTCTGTTGACGATGGGGGAGGTCGATGCCAAGTCGACCGAGCTCGACGAGCTTCGCTCTACGCTTGAGGATGCCAAGCGCGAGGCGCTCGAGGCTGCCGCAGCCGAAGCCGAGGCCGCTGAGGCCGTTCAGGCTTCGAATTACAACGCCGGCTCCGGCTCGTCTTACGCGTCTGCTGCGTATTACGCGAACGGCTCGGGCCTGACGCGCTCGAGCGGCGTCAATAACTATAACGGCCGCCGCGAGACTTATTACAGCAGCAACGTGTTGTATCACCACCGCACGGGCGAATGGACGCAGGATTCCGAGGGCTTTTGGCGCGATTCTGATGGTTACTACGTCGTGGCCGCGGGTGATAAGGCTCAGGGCTCCACGTTTACCGGTTCCAAGGGCGAGTGCAAGGTCTATGACTCCGGCTGCGCAGCCGGAACCACCGACTACTATACCGGTTGGTAATCTGCCATAAGCCGATAGGACATGACGGGCGGGCGTCTTTACCGAGCCTTTGGGCAACGTAAGGGCGCCCGTTTTTTGTGCGTGCTTGAGTTAACAGAGCGCTTACCGTGGCAGTACGCCGCGCATATGGGCGCGGGGCACACTAAGTCACGAGAAACAAAGTCTTTCTCGTGGAGGAAGTGGTCTTGTGAACGCTCGAGATATCGCCGTTGCCGCCGTTGCATTGACGCTTGGTTGCCTTGGTCCTACGGCCGCGCTCGTCGCGGGTATGCAGGGGTCTTGTGGGGCTGCCTCTATCGTGGTCGGTGCGTTGATCGCGGCTGCGCTGCTGGGAAGTGCGGGTGTAGTTCTTTGCCGCGATGGCGAGGACGAGGTGCCTGAGTCGCAACGCTAACTGTTGTGAGGTTGCCGCCGGTCATAGACGAAGATGAAAGCCGCCGCAGGGGAAAGGTTCCCTTGCGGCGGCTTTGCTGTTGAGCCTGTTGACGTGGTGAGCCGGGCGCTACCAGCTTTTCTCGATATCGCGGATGCGTTGATAGAGCCAATCGTTTTGCGGCACTTGGATATCGTGTTTGACGGCCAGGCGGCAAATGGTGCCCGCGAACTCCTCGACTTCGGTTTTTCGTTGCGCGATGCGGTCCTGCGCCATCGAGGGCATACCGGTGGGGTCGATTCCCTCGATGAGGTGCACCATCTGCGTCAGGTCTGCCTCGGTCAGCTCAATGCCCTCGGCGTTGGCGACCGCAAGCGTTTCGCGCATGGCGGAAACAAAGCAGCGACGCTGCTCGGAGTCCGGCTCCGTGGCGCTTCCGTAGGTCCCGCCGTAGGCCATGCACGTCTGGTTGATGCCGTCGTTGAGCATGAGTTTGGCCCACATGCGGTGCGCAACGTCGCTCTCGACGGTATGGGCGATGCCGCAGCGCGTGTAGAGCTCGTCGATGGCGGTGACGGTTGCGAGCTCGGTGCCGGCCGCCGCGCCAAAGCGGATTTCGCCCGCATTGGTAAAGGTGAGCTCTCCGTTGAGGAACACGGCGTCCATGCCCTGGCAAATACCAAGAACGGTATGCTCCCAGCCAAAGCGCTCGGCAATCTTCTGCTCGCTCGTAATGCCGTTACACAGCGAGGCGATGAGCGTATTGGGTCCCACGACGCGCTCCATAGTCTTGAGTGCTTGGTTGAGTCCAGTCGTCTTGACCGTGAGAATGACCAGATCGGCGGGCGTTGCCTCGCTGGCGCGGACGGACTTGAGCACACAGGGTTCGCCGTTGACGGTGAGTGCGTCGTTCGCGTGACGCTCGAAACGAGCATCATCCATGACGTATTCGACGGCGTCGTTGCCGAGCGCCCTGGCGATCATGCTGCCGTAGAGCAGGCCGACGCCGCCCTTGCCGATAAAGGCGACCTTGTTGATCTGCATGCGAATCATCTCCTCATATAAAAGGCGCCCGCGTAAGGGGCGCCTGATGGATTGTATGTCGCCGGGGCGTTTGGTAAGCGCGTGGGGCTGCTGTTATGAAAAAGAAACTATTACACTGTGCGCTTATGCCGCGGGACAGATCGCAAAAACGCGCGCGGGGTATCCGACGCCATCGCACACCTTGGGGAAGGTACAGAAGATGACGGCACCCGTGGCGGGAAGCTCGTCCAGATGGTCCATGACCTCGATCTGGTAACGGTCGACCGAGAGGATGTATTGTTCGCCGGGGTAGGGGCGTCCTCACGCGTGGTCCGTTCGCCTCCTTTCATCGGGCTTTTTGCTGATGTTAAAGCGGTGTCGTGATGGCTCGATTGCTGCTACGTTACGATACATTCTCGATTGCGATTCCACGATGTTTCGGCTGCGTGACCATTGTGTTTCGCCTTGCCGGGGCGCTGATGGCGAAGGGAGGGGCCGTGCAATACCGTGTTGACCCCAAAAGTGGTAACCGAATATCCGCTCTGGGTCTGGGCTGCATGAGGTTTCCCGGTGCGCCGGGACACCCCGATGCGAAGACGGCCGATGCCATCATCTCCCGTGCGGTAGAGCAGGGGATTAATTATCTGGATACCGCGTATCTTTATCCCGGTAACGAGGTGTGCGTGGGCGCCTCACTTGAGCGCTTGGGGCTGCGTGACCGGGTGTTGCTGGCGACTAAGTTGCCGCACGCTTCGTGCAAGTGCGCAGAGGATTTCGATCGGTTCTTCGACGAGCAGCTGCGCCGTTTGCGGACTGACCATATCGACTATTACCTTATGCACAACATCACCTCGCCCGCGCAGTGGGAGCGCGTGGTAGCGTTGGGTATCGAGGACTGGATTGCGCACCAAAAGGCTGCGGGGCGTATTCGCCAGATAGGTTTTTCGTACCACGGCAGTGCGGCGGACTTCCTCACGATGCTTGACGCGTATGACTGGGACTTTTGCCAGATCCAGTACAACTACGCTGGAGAGCGATACCAAGCGGGAGCGGCGGGACTCATGGCAGCCGCCGAGCGCGGGCTCGCGGTGTTTGTGATGGAACCGCTTTTGGGTGGACGCCTGGCGGGCAAACTGCCTCCGCGGGCCCGCGCCGTGCTCGATGACGTACGCGATCCGTACCTGAAGACGCCGGCTGCTTGGGGCCTTTCGTGGGTGTGGAACCATCCTCAAGTCACGATGCTGCTTTCGGGCATGACCGATACCGCGCAGGTGGACGAGAACGCGGCATTGGCGGATTGCGCGCTGCCGGATTCGATGACGACAGAGCAGCTCGATACCATCGCGCGTGTGCTGGGAGAGTTTGAGAAATCGAATCGCGTGCCGTGTACGGGGTGCGGCTACTGCATGCCGTGCCCCAAGGGCATCAATATTCCCGGTTGCTTTGGCGCCTACAACGCGAGCTACGCGCATAGTTGGTTTACGGGGCTGTCTCAATACTTTACGGCAAGCGCGGTGCGGACGAACGAGCCCAAGCTGGTGAGCAATTGCATCAAATGCGGCAAATGCGCGCGTCACTGCCCGCAGCACATCGATATTCCCGAGCGTCTCGACGATGTGCGCCGACGTTTCCAGCCTGGCCCCGTAACGGCTGCGCTTAAAGCCTTTTGCAAAACGCGCTCCTGATGCCCCTTTTATAACTTGCGGTGGAATAGTTCCTGTTTGCGGCAGAATAGGGGCAAAACAGGAACTATTCCACCGCAACTGAAGGGGGCTGTCGTGGGCCATCGGGATTCATGTGATGATTTGCGTGAGGTTCGTTGGGGCGTTTTGGGCGCTGGGAACATTTCGCATCGATTTGCATCGTCGCTCAAGGAGGTGGACGGGGCACGGCTTGTGGCTGCCGCCGGTCGCACTCCTTCGCATGTTGAGGAGTTTTGCAGGGCGTTTTCGATTGATGCCGCGCACAGTTATGCCACAGCTGACGATAACGGCGATGCGGCTTATGATGCGTTGATTGCCGACCCCGATGTCGACGTAATCTACTTGGCTCTTCCACATGGCATGCATGCGCATTGGGTCTGTCGGGCACTGCGCGCGGGAAAGGCCGTGCTGTGCGAAAAGCCGGCCGTTTTGAATGAAGAAGAGGCTCTCTCGATTGCCTCCACCTCTCGCGAGCGCGGCGTGCTGTTTATGGAGGCGATGAAGAACCGGTTTTGCCCGATACGCACTCGCGTGAAGGACTTGCTTGCGTCGGGTGAGCTCGGCCGTATCGTCTCGATTGAAAGCGTGCAAAAACTCGATTATGGTGAGCCCCCTTCGAGTTATCTGCTCGACCCGTTGCAGGGTGGCTGTCTATATGACATGGGCTGCTATGCGGTCGGTTGGTTTGAGGATTTGCTCGCGGGCGCGTGCGAGGTTTCGTCCCGTGAAGTTCGCTGGCGTGACGTGTCGGGCGGCCGCGTCGATTGGGCCGACGAGATCCATATGAGTGTCGGCGGTATACCCATTCATATGGTGTGCGACGGCAAAGCAGCATATGAAAGCCGCTTAACGATTGCCTGCGAGCGGGGCTCGTTGGAAATCGACCGTCTCCATCGCCCCGAGCTCGCCCATGTGAAGTATTCCGACGGGCGAATGCTCGAAATAAATGCCCCGTTTGAGGTTGATGATTTCTACGGCGAAATCCAGCATGCGACCCAGTTCATCCGGGCGGGGAAACTCGAGAGTCCCGTCATGCCCCTTGCCGCCACACAGCGCTGCGCGCGCATTATCGATGCAATCCGTCTAGCCCTCTAGGACTTGGCGCTGACGCATAGGGGACTATGACGCTGGCGCCCGTAGCCGTAGTGCTTGGCGGCCCGCATCTCTGATGCCCCTTTTATAAGTTGCGGTGGAATAGTTCCTGTTTGCGGCAGAATAGGGGCCAAACAGGAACTATTCCAC
>JAXIZX010000410.1:0-6162 GCA_036303765.1 Collinsella sp.
ACCTCGCCGATGCGCTCGAGCGCAAAGCGCGCCTCCTCGACGCGGCTCCCCTGCGCACGCGAGGCCTCTTCGACACGTCGAACCTCCTTAGCGGCCGCGCGCGAGGCTTTAAAGCAAGCACGGTAGTGCTCGAGCGACTCGAGTGCAGGGCGCCCTGCCCAGGCATCGACCATCGCAACGTGATGTGCCGAATCGAGCAAGCGCTGGTGCTCGTGTTGGCCGCACAGATCCATCATCACGCCGACGCGCTCCGAAAGCTCGCGCACACTGGCGATACTGCCGTCAATCTTGACGCGGCTGCGGCCCTCGGCGGAAAGGCTGCGCTGGACCGTGAAGCCTTCCGTGTCGTGCGGGCCGTCAAACAGGCGCGCCTCGACACTCGCCAGCGCCTCGCCCTCGCGCACCGTCGACGAATCCGCGCGCTCACCCAAAATAAGCTTGAGGGCCGAGAGCAGCGCGGTCTTGCCGGCGCCGGTCTCGCCGGTCAGGACAGTCAGGCCGGCACTCGGCACCAGCGTCGCCTCGCGAATGAGTGCAATGTTAGAAACCTGCAGCTCATCGATCATGGCGGACTCCGTAGAATACGCGGCTCACCGAGTTGTAAAAACTCTCGGGGCCGTAGTCGAGCAGCAGCACATCGCCGGGGCCTCGGCGCACGGCCACGCTCTCGACCGTGCCGTCGCAGGTAATAAACTGTCCATCGATAGCGATCGCCGGAACGCTCGGACGGTCATCAGACATAAAGATTTCGACGACATCGCTCGGCGAAGTCAAGAAAGCGCGAGCTTGAATGGTGTGCGGCGCAATGGGTACGCAGACCATGCCCGTATAGTCAGGGCTCACGATGGGGCCACCGGCGCTGAGCGCGTAACCCGTAGAACCAGTCGCCGTCGAAACGACGACACCGTCACCGCGTAGGCGATCGATATGGTGACCGGACACCGTGATGTCAAACTCGACCATATCGGACAGGGGGCCGCGGGTAAGCGCCATGTCGTTGAGGGCGAAGGTGCGCACGACATCCTTCGTACCATCTTCGCGCACGGACACGATATCCGCGGCGATGGTAGCGCGACGGCTCACATGCAGCTCGCCGGACAGGGCGTCGCTCACGACCTGCAGAATGTCGCGCTCCTCGGGACTCGCAGCAGTCAAAAAACCCAGGTGACCATAGGAAAGACCGAGGATAGGAATCTCACGATGGTTGAGGATGCGGGCAGCGCGCAACAACGTACCGTCGCCGCCGAGCGTAATTACCAGATCGGAGCCGTCAATATCAGGCGTGCTCTGAATCTTGGATCGCTGATCGGCAGCCCATGCCACCTCATAGCCCTGGCGCGTCAGCCAAAGCTCGAGCATCAGGCCGCTCTCGACCGCCTCTTGCTTGTAATAATTGGGAACCAGAAAGACCTTCATAGCATTGCAGCTTTCTCGCTCATAACCGATACCTGGGATTGCAGCTCGTCTTGCGTGCGGTCGCCAGATTCAAATCTCGTGCCGTACAGGAAAAACTCAACGTTGCCCTTGGCACCATGAATGGGCGACACGCACACATCGACCGGGAACAGGCCCTTGGCAGCAAAGAGCTCAACCGCCGCCACGAGCGTATCGCGGCGCACGGCGGGATCGGTCACAATGCCGCCCTCGCCCACCAGCGCCGCCGGAGCTTCAAACTGCGGCTTTACGAGCGTGCAGAATGCACCCGTAGGCGCCAGGCACGCCAGTACCGCATCGATAATGTTCGCGATGCTGGTAAAAGAGACATCACACACAGCCAGGTCGATGGCGCCGGCATAGCCAAGCTCAGGCAGCTGCGTCACGTTTGTGCGCTCATGCAGCGTCACGCGATCGTCCTGACGCAACGACCAATCGAACTGGGCGCGACCCACGTCCACAGAGACAACAGTCGCAGCTCCGCGCTTGAGCAGGCAATCGGTAAAACCGCCGGTAGAGCAGCCCACATCCAAACAGGCAAGGCCCGTCGGATTGATGCCAAACGCATCAAGCGCGCCTTCGAGCTTAAGACCGCCGCGGCCAACATAGGGAATACGCCCCTTCACGTGCAGCGGCAGCCCCGGGGTCACCTTAAGGCCCGGCGAAGTCAAGCGCTCGCCGCCACTCGAGACCAAGCCGGCCATAAGAGTGCGAAGGGCATCCGCGCGATCGGCGCAGATGCCCTGTGAAATCAGTTCGTCATCAAGACGCACGCGTTTCATGAATGCCATCAACCATTCGTATCCGGAGATGCGGCCTAGCTATCCTGGGATTCGTTTGCCGCATCCTCATCGTATTCCTGTTCGAGCTTATCGGCCTCACGCGGCGTCAGCTCAAACTTGTCGACCATATCGACCGCGCGGGAGCCCAGCTCAATCGCCTCGTCAAACAGATCGAGCGAACGCTCCAAGGACGTATCCTTGGAGCGAACGGTAGCGATGATCTGGTCCAGGCGATCCGAGATCTCATCGAAGTTGCGGACGGAACCCTCTGGCATGGCTACTCCTCGACGGAGTCGGCCTCGACGGCCTCAGCAGCGTCCGCATCCTCGGCAAGTACACCGGCGGCAGCCTGAGCGGCAGCGACCTTGGCGGCCGCCTCGGCAGCCTGCGCCTCCTCGCGAGCGCGATCCTCGGCCAGCAGTTCCTGGTACAGGTCCTCGCCCGGCAACTCCTCGCTGCGCGCGATCTTGCCCAGCACGCCGTTGACGAACGACGCGGACTGATCGGTGCCATAGGCCTTGGCAAGCTCGACAGCCTCATTGATCACGATGGCGTCCGAGACCTCCTCGTCGGTGAGGAAACGCATCTCGTAAACGGCGATACGCAGCAGATTGCGGTCGGCGCCGGGCATGCGCATAAGATCCCAGTTCTTGGCAACGGAGCGCAGAGCGCAGTCGATGCGGTCGATATGCTCGTAGGCACCGCGGCACAGCTCCAGCGCATAGGGGTCGAGGGGACCCTTCGAGATCAGGAAATCACCCTCGAGGACGCGCTCGAGCGGGCTGTCCGTGGCCTCGGCCTGGAACAGCAGCTGCAGCGCCTGACTGCGGGCAAGCGTACGCCCGCGATAAACCTTAAGGCTCAAAGGTTACTCCTTGGGGAAAACGAGGCCGTCGATGCAAACGTCGACGCGCTCGACCTCAACGCCCACTTGGGCATCGATGGCGGCGACCACAGCGGCGCGAACAGCCTCGGCGAGTTTCTTGAACGGATAGCCAAAGAACACCACGACACGCACGGTGAGTGCGAGCTTGTCGCCGATGACCTCGGCCTCGACCGCCGGCTCGGAAGCCGGGGCCTTGGACGAGAGCATCATGGAGACAAGGTTGGTGGCAAGGTCCTTGACGCCAACGGAGGCGATGCCCTCGACATCCGACACGGCGCGCGAAACGATGGCGGTCAGAACATCGGGCGAAATGCCGATACCGTCAATCTTGATTTCCTGGGGCATGAGTCCTCCTATAAGAGTTGGTTGCTAGACGCGGGAGACGAACTTGCCGTCGCGGGTGTCAACCTTGATGACCTCGCCCTCGTTGAGGTACATGGGGACCTGGATGACAGCGCCGGTGTCGATCGTGGCCGGCTTGGTGGAACCCTGGACGGTGTCGCCCTTAAAGCCCGGGTCGGTCTGGACGATGGTGGTCTCGATGAACATCGGCGGGGTCACGCCCATGAGCTCATCGTCGGCGAAGAGCAGCTGGCAAATGTCGTTCTCGCGCAGCCACTTGGAGTTCTCGCCCACCATGTCCTCGGGAACGGGAACCTGCTCATAGGACTCGTTGTCCATGAAGATGTAGTCGGTGCCATCGTTGTAGAGGTACTGGAACTCACGGGTGGTGAGCATGACGCTCTCGAACTTGGTGCCGGCGTTGCAGGTGTTCTCGACGACGCGGCCGCTCTTGATGTCGCGGGTCTTGTAGCGCACAAACGCGCCGCCCTTGCCCGGCTTGACATGCTGGAACTCGACGATGGTGTAGACCTTGTCCTTGATGCGGAGACCGAGGCCGTTCTTGAAGTCGGCGGTGGAAATGGTAGGCATAGCGACCTTTCTTGTTATGGGCAGAACGCAAAAGCGTCCAAATTACATACGAGCGAAATTATACACTTGCAGACGGCGCCTGCGGCGAGCGCATAAAAAGAGAACGCGGGGCGTCCGAATCAATCCGGACGCCCCGCCCCAAACTATCTACTGAAGTAAACTAGCAGTCGATAACGTGCAGGTCGTGCGGGGTCTTGGTGAAGGGCTCATAGCCGTTCTCGGTGACCACGCCGTAGTCCTCCAGGCGCACGCCGCCCACGCCGGGCAGGTAGACGCCGGGCTCCATGGTGATAACCGAGCCGACCTCGATGATATTCTTGCTGCGGTTAAAGTTGGGCAGCTCATGGATGTCGATGCCCACGCCGTGACCCAAGCCATGGTTATAGTAATCGCCATAGCCGGCATCGCCGATGATCTTCTTGGAGAGCTTGAAGATGTCGTTGCCCTCAACGCCCGGATGGATGGCGGCGACGCACTCCTCGTGCGTACGGCGCACGAGTGCGTACAGGTCGAGCTGCTCCTGGGTGGGCTCGCCCATCACGACAGTGCGCGTCATGTCGGAGCGGTAATCGCAATAGCCCGCGCCGTAATCCATAAGAACGAAATCGCCCTTCTCGATCACGCGGTCGCTCGGCACGGCATGCGGGTTGGCGGTGTTGGGGCCGCTCGCGACGATGGAACCGAAGGCCAGGCTGTCGGCACCGTTGGCGAACATAAAGTTCTCGAGCTCGTTGCGTACCTGCTTCTCGGTCATACCGGGCTTAATAAAGCCAAGCATGTGCTGGAAGGCGGCATCGGTGATCGACTGCGCATGGCGCATGAGCTCAATCTCCTCGGCGTCCTTGATGGCGCGCATCTTGCGGATATCGTCGTGCATCAGCGGCAGCATACAGGCGACGGAACGGTCCTCCAGGCCGCGCTGAATACCCTGGTAGAAATTAATCTGCATATCGTCCTCGACAGCGCAGACGCGGCATTTGTTGGCCGCGATCTTGCCGGCGACCCAACCGGGGATGGTGCCCTCATCCATGTCGTAGACCCAGGGGCTGCCGGCTGGCGTGTTCTCCTCAAAGCTGTTGAGGTAGCGCGAGTCGGTGTGGAACAGGCACTGGTCGGCCGTAATAAACGCAGCGTGCGGGAACTCGAAGGTGTAGTCGAAGACGCCCTTCACGCCCGTAAGCCAACGAAGGTTGGCCTCGTCGCGCACCACGATGGCGTCGTAGCCACGCTCAACCATCAGGGCACGGACACGCTCGATACGACCGGCAGGACCGGCAGCAAACTCAGACATGCAGATTCCTTTCTTGTTGTCTCAATATAGACGGGACGGGTCTCAACCGAACGACGGAATCGCATGCGATCCGCAACCGATTGAAAACCCGCCCCTCAACATGATACGAAAGACGATGGAAGTCAATAAATCTTAGAGAAGTTCTTTACGAGAAGCCAAGTAGGCGTGAGCATGGCGCTCAAGAACCTCGTCCTCGACGCTCGTTAGGCGAATGGCGCCGAGCGCCGCGGGCAGCGGCAGCATGCTGCGGTTCGAGCGGACAAACTGCTGTCTGCGGAACTCCTCGATATATGCGGCAGGCTCCAAGTCGAAGGCAAGCTCCTCGATGCCAAAGTCCTCCAGGCAGTCATCGAGATCAAACACATAGTCGATATCGAAGTCGCAGGCATCGTGTGCTAGGCGCGCCTCAAAGCGCATGCCCTCGGACAACAGCTGGTAGGCAGGGACCTGCGAAGCGGCATCGCCCAAGCAAGCGCGCAGGGTGCGCTCCCCCGTCTTGCCAAAATCGAGCGCATGGCGAGCGCTCGGGTTCGTGGCCGTCAGCACGTCCTTGCGGGCAGTCTGAGACCATTGAACGGCATTGACGAGTGCGACCTCCTCGCCCGCGAGAATCTCGGGGACGGTCTCAGTAAACTGATTCCAGCGGGACTTGCTGCTCGAAAGCATGGTGCCAACAAGTACCGCATAGCCGAACTTGAGGTCCTCGGGTTCCGCCTCGCGAACAAGGTCGAGATCACACACAACCAAGCCCGGTTCGGGACGGAACGCGATAGCGGGAAGCGCATTGGCCAACGAGGCGACGAGCGGCTTCATGGTCGTCGCGACCGTGAGCATGG
>JAXIZX010000411.1:0-2512 GCA_036303765.1 Collinsella sp.
GTCCATAGGTTAGACGATACCCGCAAAAAGTGCAATATACTGCGCCCAAAGTTAAGCCCCTGACCTGCGATTCCACACAAAGGATGGGAAAGTTTACGCAGGCACAGGGGCTATTTTGTGCTAATGAGACCCAAAAGTGGTGACTTAGGGGAATCTTTTACGCGACGTTTTCGACCAGCTCGGCGACGATGGCGTCAAAGGCGGCGACCGGATCGTCGGCGCCGGTGATGGGACGGCCCACCACAATGTGGCTTGCGCCTCGCTCGATAGCCTGGGAAGGCGTCGCCACACGGGACTGGTCACCAAGGGCGGCACCAACCGGACGCACACCCGGAGTCACGATCAGGGCATCGGGACCCAACAGCTCACGCATGTCGTGAGCCTCCATCGGCGAGCACACGATACCGTCGATGCCGTTGGCCTGAGCGAGCTTTGCCAGGCGGGCGGCCTCCTCAGCCACGGGCGACTCGACGCCGATCTCGCTCAAGGCATCCTGATTCATGCTCGTAAGAACGGTGATGGCGACGAGCTTGGCGCGGTCCTCGCGCGCCTCCTCGGCACCCTCGCGGCAGGCAGCGAGCATGGCGCCCGAACCCAAGCCGTGAACCGAAAGCAGGTCGGCACCGGCAAGCGAGGCCGAACGGGCGGCACCGCGAACCTGATGCGGAATATCATGGAACTTAAGGTCAAGGAAGACCTTAAAGCCCAGGTCCTTGAACGTCTTGACGATCTGGGGACCCTCGGCGTAATAGAGCGTCATGCCAACCTTGAGCCAGGCGGCATGGCCCGAAAGCTCGTGGGCAAGCTCGAGCGCACGCTCACGATCGCAGTCGAGGGCGACGATTACGCGGTCGCGGGCATCGGTCTCTAGCATTCGAAAGCACCTACCAGCTCGTTGATGTCCTTTACGCCCTGGGACTCGGCCCAGGCCTCGAGCTCGTGCGCGATCTTAATCGAGGCGCACGGATCAACAAAGTTGGCCATGCCGACCGACACGCAGGTGGCGCCGGCCAGAATAAACTCGGCCGCATCCTCGCCGGTCATGACGCCGCCGACACCGTTGATGGGGATATCGACGGCCTGGGCAACCTCCCAGACCATGCGCACGGCGATGTGATGACACAGCGGGCCCGAAAGGCCGCCCTTGGGCTTTGCCACGCGGGACTTGCGGGTATGGACGTCGATGGCCATGCCCTGGATGGAGTTGATGACCGAAAGGCCGTCGGCGCCGGCAGCCTCGAGGGCCTTGGCGATCTCAGCGACGTTGACCGGCGCCATCTTCACGAACAGCGGCTTATCGGTCACCTTGCGGCAGGCAGCCATAACGGAAGAGGCGCCCTCGGGCGTAGAGCCCATGGCGGCACCGCCGGCGGCGATGTTGGGGCAGCTCACGTTGATCTCGTAGCCGGCAGCCCAGGGGCATAGCTCGACATACATCTCGAGCGCGCGCACAAACTCGTCAACGGAGTGGCCGGCAACCTGACAGATGACCTGGCAGCCGTCCTTGGACAGCTGTTCGAGCCACGGGCCTGACTCACGGGCAAAGGCGGCCACGCCGGGGTTCTGAAGGCCCACGGAGTTGATCATGCCGCCCGGGATCTCGGCCATGCGGGGCGCGGGGTTGCCGGGCCAGGGCTCGGCTGCGCAACCCTTGGTGGTGATGGCGCCCAGCTGGGAAACATCAAAGAAGTTCTGGAACTGCCAACCGTAACCAAAAGTACCGGCTGCGGTGTTGATGGGGTTCTGCATCTTGACGCCGCCGAAATCGACGGCCATGTTCACGGTACCCACTAGAAGACCACCACCTTGGAAGCATCGAACACGGGGCCGCACATGCAAGCACCCTTCATACCGTCGACCGTCTCGACATTGCAGGTGTTGCAGGCGCCAAAGCCACAGCTCATCATGCGCTCGAGGGACACCTCGCAGTACGCACCGGCCTCGGCGGCAGCAGCGGCGACCTTCTTCATCATGACGGCGGGACCGCAGCTGGCGACGTAGTCGTAGCCGCCCTCGCCGAGCAGCTCGGCGGCAGGATCGGTGCAAAAACCGTGCGTGCCGAGCGAGCCGTCGTCGGTGCAAACGTTGACCGTGGCGCCCAGCGCGCGGAACTCATCGATGCCCACGGCCTTGGAAGCGGTGCCAAAACCCAGGCACACGTCGACGGCCACACCCTGCTCGGCAAGCTTGCCGGCAAGGCACAGCACGGGCGGAACACCGATGCCGCCCGCCACGAGCAGGGCCTTCCTGGTGCCCTCGGGTACCATCCAGCCACGGCCACCGGGGCCCAGCAGGTTAGAGGTGGAGCCGGGGCCCATCTGGGACAAACGACGGGTATCGTCGCCCACGACGGCGTACCACAGCTCGACGGTGCCGGCCTCGGCGTCGGCGCGGTAGTAGCTCAGGGGCACGCGAAGCAGCGAGGACGCATCGCCGGGTACGGCGATGTTCACAAACTGACCGGGCTTGAGCGCACTTGCAAGCTTGGGGGCCGAGATGACGAGCGAGAAGA
>JAXIZX010000412.1:0-2995 GCA_036303765.1 Collinsella sp.
GGGACGTGGATCGTCTGCAGACACGCAGCCAGGGCAAAGACAACATCGAGCGCAACGATTTGGGGAAGGATGAGCGAAATCTGCATCGTCACTCACCCGCCCTCGGCATCAACACGATCATACGCAACTGGCCGGGTTCGCCCTCAAGGCGGTATGCCACGTTGCGCCTTTGCAGAGCGCTTTCGAGCTCTTGCGCAGCGGGCGTCTGCGAAAGATCTGCATCATCGTTGGAAAAAAGCGTGGCGCGCAGCTCGACACTGCATCGGTCATGGTCGCCCAAGTGATACATAAGCGCCGGATGGTCGGTGGTGTAGGCAAAAAACGCAAAGTCATACACGCAGTCGTACAGGGCGCTTACCGTACTGGCGTGCAACGGGCGCCGTATGGCGATAATCGAGGCGCAATCGATATCGATGGTGCGCAGGTCACTTGCGAGCTCGTTGGCAATGAGCTGAATGCGGTCGCGGTCAAAACCGCTCTCCCCGTGCTGTGCCAACGTGAGCGACCCCTTGCGCTTGCAATAGGCGACGAGCATCTTGGCGCGTTGCAGCATGCGGTAACGCTCGTGCGAAGACGCTTCGTCGGTCAACGGCGGCAGCGAGCTCAGCAGGTCGTACATCCCTTTGAGCGCGCGGGCAAGCGCCTGATCCACGTCTTGGACCAGCAAGGTCTCGGCCTCTTGATCTGCCAAATGCGTCTTAAGGTCGTAGTCGGCGGCGAGCAGCTCGTTTTGACGCTGCAGCTCCATGCGACGATGCGCCAGTTCGCGATTGAGTTCGTTGAGCTCCGACACGTCTTGGGCAAGCAAGGCCGATCCGCCCAGCAGTGGAAAGGCTCGGTACATCACATCGGGATCGGACGCCACGGCAAAGGCATGGGTGCGGCCGTGCTCCTGGGTCCGCAACTCCTCACGCACGCCTACCGGCATTGGCTTTGACACCGGCGTGGCATAGGCCTCCTGCAAGTCGCGCGTTAGAACTTTGAGGTCGAGCGGCAAGGTGTCGAAGATGCCGGCGATGTCGTGATACGACGGAATGACACCGCAATCGAGACAGATTTCCATCGCCACCACGCACAAGACGCAATAGACGAGCGAGAAGTTGAGCCTCCATGCCCAGGGCACGCGCAGAGCATACGAGATGGCAAAGAATGCGCCGCCCAGCAGTACGAGCGCCGCCGTGCCCGAGAAACGCTGGATGCGAAAGGACGAGGACCGGCCAACCAGGATAAAAAAGGCCACGAAGTTAAAGGCCGTCCACACGAGGACGGCGAAATAACCCCAGCCGTACGTGTAGTCGTTGCTCCAGGTGTCGCTTGTGCGGTCAAAGCGGAAGACCTGCTGGTGAAAATCGTTGGTGAGCACAAATCCGATAAGCAGGATGGTCACAATCCACAGCGCAGCGCAGTAGCGGCGACCCAGGCGGTGTTGCTCCAGGCCCGCAAGGCGCAGACCACACAACTGGTAGAGCAGCGGAATGAGCGTCATGGGCACGTAGTACAGGTACCACAGCACGGTGGCATAGAACGGCGTGAACGACTTGTACTTGAGAATGACCTCGATCATCCACAGGGCGCAGATGGTGGCGATGGCAACAAGACGGCGGCGCAACACATAGTCCAAACAGCGCAGATAGACCGATACGCCCCAGATCGAAAATACAATTGCGGCGACAAGCAACGGCAAAGAGCTCGAATGGACGAGCGCATCCACGACCTCTTCGGACACCTCGCTATAGGCGGGCACGACGTTAGAAAGTTTGGGGTCGGAGGCGAACAGCGCCGGCAAGACTGCCAAAAGCATGAGGAACAGTGCGGTGATGGCGCCGGCGATAGCAAAGACGCGGTGACGATACGCCTGATGTGTTATGCCAACAAGGAATCGCGGCATGGCGAAGAGCCTGCCGCCCCTGGGATCCGCCACGGGAGCGGATCGGGCGGCCGCGTGGCCGATATGTCGCTCGCGGGTACCCATAGTGCTTTTAGTGTACCGACAGATGGGTCGAAAAAGCGGGCCGCATGTCCCAAAATTCGCAGACGGCAAGGCGCCCGGCGAGCATTAACTGCTCGCCGGGCGCCTTGGTTAGGAGGCTATGAAGTTGAGCGCCTCAGTGCCCTTAGGACAGGTCCTCACCATTCGTTTCAATGACATGCTTGTACCAGTCAAAGCTCTTCTTCTTGGAACGCTTGAGAGTGCCGTTGCCGGCGTCATCGCGGTCCACATAGATAAAGCCGTAGCGCTTGGACATCTCGCCCGTGCCGGCAGACACCAGGTCAATCGGGCCCCAGGTGGTGTAGCCCAGCAGGTCAACGCCGTCCTCGGTCACCGCGTCGCGCATCGCGGCGATATGCTGGCGCAGGTAGTCGATACGGTAGTCGTCGTTGATGGAGCCATCCTCCTCGACAACATCCTTGGCGCCCAGACCGTTCTCGACCACAAACAGCGGCTTCTGATAACGGTCGTACAGGTCGTTGAGCGTAATACGGAAGCCCAGCGGATCGATGGCCCAGCCCCACTGGCTCTCCTGCAGGTAGGGGTTCTTGGCGCCGGCGAAGGCGTTGCCCTGGGTACGCTCGACATCGGGGTTATCGGCACCGGCGGAGCAACGGGTGCTGTAGTAGCTAAAGCTGATGAAGTCGACGGTGTTGGCGGCCAGGATCTCGCGGTCCTCGTCCGTCATGCCCACATCGATGCCCAGACGCTCGAGCTTCTTGACGGCGTAGGCCGGGTAGTAGCCACGGCTCTGAACGTCGACGAAGAAGTAATTGTCCTGATTGTCGAGCTGCGCCTGGCGCACATCGCCCGGGCGGCAGCTGTAGGGGTAATAGCTACCTGCGGCGAGCATGCAGCCGATTTTGACCTCAGGGTCGATCTCGTGAGCGATCTTGGTTGCCCAAGCGCTGGCGACGAGCTCGTTGTGGGCGGCTAGGTACTCGACGGCCTCCTTGTTCTCGCCCTCCTCAAAGACCAGACCGGCACCCATAAACGGCAGGTGCA
>JAXIZX010000413.1:0-6510 GCA_036303765.1 Collinsella sp.
GCCGCGGGGATCGGCCACGAAACCGCCGGCGATGAGCGCGCCGCGGATGTAGGCAAGCCTGCAGCAGGGACGGGCAACGATGTGCCGGGGAACACCAGCGACGAGCCCTCCCCTGCGGTCGAGAATGCCCAGTAGCACCAGAGCCTTGTCCAGGTCGGGTTGATCGGGCAAGGTGATGAGGTAGTTCCGAACCTTATGCAATACAGATTTACGGACGGTGAACTCCGTTTTGAGCTTAAGGATGCGATGCGTCAGTGTGATCATCGTGCGCGCGACGGCGCCCGTCTCGGTCGCGACCGTCAAACGATACCGCCCGGAGCCGGCCAGCGAAAGTGTACCGCTCACACGCGTCAGGGCGGCAAGCGTCGACAAGTCGCAGTATTCACATTCGGGTTCGCAGCGCGCAAGCTCGTCGCGCACCTCAGCGGTAAACGACATGCAGGCCTATGCCTTCGTGTTGGCGCGCGACAGGTCGCGGTGGGAGATGCTCACATGATACTGAGCGCCTTCCAGGTAACGGGCCGTGGCCTCGGCAATGGCAACGCTGCGGTGCTGGCCGCCCGTGCAACCGATGGCAATAGAAAGCTGCGGCTTACCCTCCGCGATATAGCCGGGCATGACCGTATCGAGCAGCTGCGTCCAGGCCTTCCAAAACTCTTGCGTCTTGGGATGGTCCAGAACAAAATCGGAGACCTTTTTATCGAGACCGGTCATCGTGCGCATCTCGGGATCGTAGAACGGATTGGGCAGGAAGCGGACATCGATCATAATGTCCGCCTCGACGGGCATGCCGTGCTTAAAGCCAAACGAGAATACGTGGACGTCCATGAGCTGCTGGTCGGACAGCTCGGAAAATGCCATACGTAGCTTGTTGCGCAGCGCAGAGGTGCGCAGACGGCTCGTGTCGATAATCATATCGGCTCGGTCGCGCACGCCCTGCAGCTGAAGGCGCTCGCGCTGAATGGCATCGGCCGTAGTCTCCCCCGGCTTGGCAATGGGATGACGGCGGCGATTTTCGCTGTAGCGACGAATCAGCACCTCGTCAGAAGCCTCGAGAAACACGATGTCGCAGCTCATCTCGCGCTCTTCGAGCGCGGCGACCGCATCGAGCAACTCGTCAAACAGCCCCTGGCTACGCAAATCACAGGTGACGGCGAGATGCCTGCCCACGCCCGTATTGATGCCGACGAGCTCGGCAAGCTGGGCGATGAGACGCGGAGGCAGGTTATCAATGCAAAAATAGCCCATGTCCTCGAACACGTGCATGGCCTGTGTGCGGCCCGATCCGGACATTCCGGTGATGATGACGATATCGGGGATGCGCTCCGAGCGCTCCGCCGCATCCATGGCATCTCCCTTTTGCATGTGCTGCCTCCCGAAAACAAGCGCGGGACCCAGCAACCCGGATCCCGCGCGGTCAATTGCCTATATTGAGTATACCGCCCCGAGCGGATACGAGGCCTGTCTTACGCCTCAAGCGCAGCCTTGAACCAACTCGTAATACTCGTGGGGTGCGTGATGGCGGTGCCGACGACAACGGCCCAGGCGCCAGCATCGATCGCGGCGCGAGCCTCCTCGGGCGTATGCACGCGACCCTCGCAAATGATGGGAAGGCCGGGGAATTCCTCGGTCGCCTGACGCAGGAGCGGCAGGTCGGGGCCATCGGCCATGGTGCAGTCGATGGCGGCGACGCCGTGAGAAAGCGTGGTGGATACCAGGTCAAAGCCCATATCAACAGCACGGCGAATATCCTCGATGGTGGCACAATCCGCCATCAGGAGCACACCCTCCTCGTGCAGCGGACGGAAGGTATCCTCGACCGTCTTGCCATCGGGGCGCGGACGATCGGTGGCGTCGATCGCCACGATATCGGCACCGGCAGCAACGCAGGCGCGAGCGTGACGCAGCGTCGGCGTGATGTAAACGCCCTCGTGCCCATCCTTCCACAGGCCGATGACGGGAACCTCACAGCGACCCTTAATGGCGGCAATGTCGGCAAGGCCCTGGCAGCGAATGGCGGCAGCGCCGCCGAGCTCGCAAGCGCGAGACATTTGAGCCATGGTCTCGGGCGTACGAAGTGGCTCACCCATATACGCCTGAACGCTCACGACGAGCTTGCCCTTCAGGGATTGAATCAAAGGATCGACGGTCATAAGGCTGCAACCTTTCTTAGAACAGCCTCCCGAGGCGTGTTGTCTCGGGAGGCTCCTACAGCAGATACGTTTACTTCAACGAGGCAAGAAGATGCTCAGCGGCACCGATGAGCGGAGCATCGCCCTCCAGAGAACCGATGAGGATCGGCGTGTCCTGAAGCGGATCGAGCGCCTGGCTGACATAGCCCTCGTGCACCGAATCCTTCCACGTCTGCGAACGCCAATCGGGGCCTTGGTGAATCACGCCGCCCGAAAGCACGATGACCTCAGGATCTAGGATGTTAGCGAGCGAGCCCAAGCTCGCACCCAGCGCAAAGCCGGCGTCATGGATGACCTCGGTCGCCTTTGCGTCGCCTGCACGGCACAGGTCGTTCACATCGCGACCGACCGAAGGACGGCTGGGGTCGACGCGGCCAAAGCGCTCATCGTACATACGACCAATGGAAGTGCCCGAAGCAACCGACTCCAGATGGCCGGAACGCCCGCAGGCGCAGGGAATGCCGGCGGCAGCCGAGCACTCGATGTGGCCCATATGGCCAGCAGCACCATGGAAGCCCTGCATCACGCGGCCGTTCTCGACATATGCGCCGCCGATACCCGTACCGATGCCAAGACACAAGACGGAGAACTTGCCCTTGCCGACACCCCAGTGGGCCTCGCCCAGAGCATGAGCCTGCACGTCGCCTACAACGGCAACGGGAAGACCGAGATCCTCGCGCAGGCGCGGCCCCAACTGAACGCCGGACCAGCCGGGCATGATCTCGTTGGCGTAGGCGATGGCGCCCGTCTTGGGGTCGACGACACCGGCGGCGCCAATACCGATACCGAGGACCTCGACATCGGGGTTCGCCTCGAGAGCAGCCTTGATGGACGCCTCGATGCGCTGGAAAACTGCCTCGCCGCCTTCTTGGGCCTCGGTGGGAACCTCGGCTTCAAAGACCGGATGGGGCACGCCGCCATCAGCCGGATACTCCATAATGGCAGTCGCAATCTTGGTGCCGCCGATATCGACGGAGCAAACGTACTTGTTCTCCATGTCGCTCTCCTTAGGAGATATAAACAACTACAGGAAATGCGCCGTCAGGCTAGCCGTCACAGCGCGGTAAAGGTTTTCCAGGTGCCCGAGATCGCCGAGAAGCCGTGTGGCCATTGACCTAATGGGTCATGGCCGCACGGTTGAACGGCGAGGTCGGGTGCCTGGGAAAGCTTTAAAGGAGGCCGTTGTCCTGGAGGACCTTCTTAATCGCCTCGACGTTCTCACCGGTCATGGCCTTCACCGGGCGCGGCATGGTCGGGCTGTCGAAGATGCCCATGAGGTTCATAGCGGTCTTGAAGGCGCCGACGCCACCGGCATAGCCCTGGACGCCCGAGGTGACATCCCAGATGTGGGAGATCTCATTGAGACGATCCTGCTCGGCCTTGACGGTAGCCCAGTCACCAGCCTGAGCGGCCTTCCACTGACGCACGTAGCCCTCGGGCTCAACGTTGGCGAGACCCGGGACGGAACCGTCAGCGCCGCCGAGATAGGCGCCGTCGACAACAACCTCGTGACCGGTGAGGATGCTCATCGGATGGCCGTTCTTCTCGTTCTCCTGAACGAGGTAGCGGAACGAGATGTCATCACCCGAGGAATCCTTGACGCCGGCCAGAACGCCCTCGGCGCCGAGCTTGGCAAGGAGCTTCCAGGGGAGCTTGGTGTGAACGCAGACGGGAATGTCATAGGCAAAGATGGGCAGGTCGAGCTCCTCGTGCAGGATGCGGAAGTGCTCCTCGACCTCGGTCATGCCCTGCAGGGCATAGAACGGGCAGGTGGCGACGAGGGCATCGGCGCCCAGCTCCTGGGCGACCTTGCCGTGCTCGATCATGCGCTCGGTCTCGGTGTCGATGATGCCGACCAGAACGGGAACGCGGTGGTCGACGATGCGCACGGCCTCGGCGATGATCTGACGGCGACGCTCGTCGGTGGAGAAGACGACCTCGCCCGAGGAGCCCAGGAAGAACAGGCCATCGACGCCGGCATCGATCATGCGGTTGATGCTGCGCTCAAAGGAGGCAACGTCAAGCTGGTGGTCTTCGGTATCGGGAACAACGACGGGAGGGATAACGCCGGTGAATTTCTGAGTTGCCACAAGGATCTCCTTAGTTGTCTGGCGGGCGACCCTATGCCACCCACTCTTGTTGGCAGTGTCCAGGCCGTCTAGGCCAAAGAACACGGGTAGAACGTTTGGTTAAAGAAGTCGACGACTTCGTTTTCGAACGCATTGATGCGCTCATGAGCGTATTTGGCATAGATGATATGCCTCCGGTCACACTCAAAACCGTTGAATACGGCAAACTGACCCTTGGAGTCGCTCACGGTATCCATAAGCGATGTGCCCATGAGCACCGAGCCGCGCACCCGAGACGACAGTGCCTCGAGGCCACCGGGAATCGGATTGGCGACCGCCGTGCAGGCGAGGCCCTGCTCATCCAAAGCAGAAACCGCCAGCGCGACTCCGCCGCCAAGGCCCTCGCCCCATGCAAAGATGCGGTCGGGGTCCATGCCATCAAGATTGCGCGCAACCTTCGCCAACGCGCAACCCCAACGGACGCGCTCGACAAAAGCAGGCGAGGTAATCTCCTGCCGCAGATCGCTGGGTCCAATCGCCTCATCGTCCAGTGCAAGCACGGCATATCCCATGGCCGCAAACCTCGTCATGTGATGCCATCCCCGCACGGGTCGGTCGATGTCGTGAAACATCAGACATAGCGGCACAAGCTCGGATGCCCGGGCGCGACCGGCAGGCTCGATCAAACGTGCGTGGACTACATCGCCACCAAGCTCAAAGGAAACCTCGGAGTAGCGCGCGCACGGATTGGCGAAATCAATCGCCGTAATAGTCGGCCCGCAAACCTCAAGGTCCGAAGCGGCTATCTCTAATTCGGAAACATCCGCAGAAGTGTCGCCGCGCCAATCCCGGAAATCAGAGAGCCTTGACGAGACCGTCCCGGGAATCCCCACAAGGTCGGGGACAATCAGCTCGCCAACATTGCTCTCGCACTTAGACATGAGCCTCCCCTCCCTCGCAGAAAAACGGAATGATCATATCGTCAAAGTCCTGTATCTCTTCGTGGCCAAAGCCCTCAAAGAACTCATGACGCTTTTCACAGGTCAGGTTGTTATAGACCGCAAACTGCGTTGCCGGCGGACAGACGATATCCGCCGTGCCCGTACCAAACAGGACGGGGCACTTGACCATGGGGGTGAAGTTCTTGGAATCGAAGTACGCCAGTTTGGCATAGGCTTCGTCGATACGAGTCGAATCCTCGTCAAACCAACGCGACCAATAGCGCAGGCCCTCATAGGCGATATCGTCGGCATCCAAATCCCAGACCAGGCGGAAATCTGACAGGAAGGGATAGAGGATGGCGGCGCGATTGATAAGCTCGCTGTTAAGTGCACAGGTCGCAATGCCCAAACCGCCGCCCTGCGACGCGCCGTTCACAAACACACGGGCAAGATCGATGCCCTCAAGCTCGCGAACGATGCGGCACAGGATGCGAATAACTTGGTGCAAGCGGACATAGTAGAGGTTGGCCGGATCGCCGTCGATACCGGCGACAATATGGCCCGCGACCGTCGTACCCTCAAATCCACCAATATCCTCGGAGGGACCGCCCTGACCAGGACAGTCAAGCGCGATGAGCGCCATGCCCATGCCCGCAAACGACGCCTGCTCAAACCAGCTGCGGCTTGCACCCGGATACCCATGGAACTGAAGTACCAATGGCACGGGCTCGTCCGAGACGGGTTTAAGGTACTTGGCATGCAGGCGAGCGCCACACATGCCGGTATACCAGAGGTCGAAAAGCTGGCAGGTCACGGCATCGGTGACCGATGCCGTCTCGATCGCATAGTCAAGCCCGACGGCGTCGGCCTCGGCCATGCGGTCCTTCCAAAAGAGATCGAAATCTGATGGACGGGGCATGGCGCCTCGATATTCACCAAATTGATGTTGCAGCTCCTGAGCACTTGGCATGGCTCGTGAACCCAACCTTTCGAAATCGCAACGGAGGTGCGCCCGGCAAGGGAACCGGGCGCACGGGAGGGAAAGCGAGACTACTCGCCGAGCTTGGGATGCAGCAGCGACGGCGCAGCGCCGAGCAGCATCTTGGTGTAGGGGTCCCGGGGGTGCTGGAAGACCTGCTTGGCCTCGCCCTGCTCGACGATCTTGCCGCCATTCATAACGATGATGTCATCAGAGATATAGCGGACCGTCTGGATGTCATGGCTGATGAACACCATGGCCAGGCCGAGCTCCTTCTTAAGGTCGGTCAGCAGGTTCAGAATCTGCGCGCGGACCGAAACGTCCAGAGC
>JAXIZX010000414.1:0-2316 GCA_036303765.1 Collinsella sp.
ACCACACGGGCGATGTTTTTGTACTGGGACCTCAAGGTCCTAGCCCAGAACCTCTACCTCGACAGCAGTGTCGAGGCGAGCGGCCAATGCACGGGCGAGCGTGCGAATGGCCTTAATGGTACGGCCACGACGGCCGATGACCTTAGCGACGTCATCCTCGGCAACCGAAACCTCAATCGTGGAGGCGTCGTCACCATCGATGACCTCAAGGCTCACGGAATCCGGGTCGTCGACGATCTGAACAACGAGATATTCGACGAGATCGGCGATGCGATCTGAGAGCATTGCCTCACCCTCGAGCTGTGCAGCGTCAACCTCAGGCACGATTTACTCCTCGGCGCCCTCAGCGGCCTCAGCGGCAGCCTTAGCGGCCTCGGCCTCTTTGGCGAGCTGCTTCTTGGACTTCTTGACGACGGTCTCGGTCTTCTCGCCCTCGTTGGCGGCCTTGACCAGAGCGGCGACGGCGTCGGTGAGCTGAGCGCCCTTGGACTGCCAGTCAGCAATCTTCTCGAGGTCGAGGTTGATGGTCTTGGGGGCGGTCATCGGGTTGTAGCGGCCAACCTCCTCGATGATACGACCGTCACGCGGGGCGCGGGAATCGGCGACGACGACACGGTAGTACGGACGCTTCTTAGCGCCGTGACGAGCAAGGCGAATCTTGACTGCCAAAGGAAACTCCTCCAACCAAGCAGCTTTAGGCTGCAACTACAAACAAACAGTTGAACATAATACGCCATCGACGCGGGCAGGTGAAGTCCGTGAGACCAACTTCTTCGGTGTAGTCGAGGGCAAATCCATATCTTAGACAAGAATTCGGGATTTGCAAGCACATACACGCACCCCACATGAGCTGCGCGGTATACTCATGACATGGAAAGACGCGAACATACATACGGTTATGAGGATGCTGCGGGCGTCACACCGCCGCCCTGGACGGGTCCGGCGGTGGGTCTGATGGACCTCGATGCATTTTTTGCGAGCGTGGAGATGCTCGATCATCCCGAATGGCGCGGAAAGCCGCTCATCGTGGGCGGAGACGCCGAGTCACGCGGTGTTGTGTCCACGTGTTCATACGAGGCACGTCGCTTTGGCGTGCATTCTGCCATGGCCTCGGCCGAGGCGCGGCGCCTGTGCCCGCAGGCCATTTGGACGCACGGACACTTTGATCGCTACCGTGAGGTGAGCGCGCAGGTCATGGCTATCCTTGCCGATGAGACACCGCGCGTGGAGCGCGTGTCCATCGACGAGGCCTTTATCGATATTACGCCGGGGCGATTTGCGCCCGAGGACCCGCTGCTGGTTGCGCGGCGTATAAGCGACCGCGTTGCGGCGCTAGGGGTGACGTGCTCCATCGGCGTTGGGTGCAACAAGACCGTGGCCAAAATCGCAAGCGAGCGCGACAAGCCGTTTGGCCTGACCATTGTGCGCCCCGGTACGGAACAGCGGTTTTTGGCCGCGCTGCCGGTATCTGCCATGAGTGGAATCGGGCGTTCGGCCGAGGAGCGACTGCGTCGCATGCGCATCTACACCCTCGGCGAGCTTTCACGTGCGCCAGAGTCAACGCTGGCTGCAATCTTTGGCGTGAATGGCGAGTGCATGCGTCAACGTGCCTTGGGGCTCGAAGTATCCGAGGTTACCAGCCTGGATGAGGAACGTAAAGTTAAATCGGTGAGCAATGAGCGCACCTTTGCGAAGGATTTGACTGAGCGTGGGGATATCGAGGCGGCGATTGCGCTGCTGGGCGAGTCGGTTGGGCGCCGTCTACGTCGTCAAGGGCTGACGGGCGGAACCGTAACGCTCAAGCTCAAATACTCTTACGGTAGCGGACGCACGGCACAGCGCCGCTTGCCCCACCCCACCGACGACGAGAACATCTTTGTAGCCGTAGCGCTCGAACTGCTCGACAATATCTGGCAAGAAGGCATGCACGTGCGTCTGGCGGGTATCGGCATGAGCGACTTCAACCACCAAGGCGGTATCCAAACTGACCTGTTCTGCGAGATTGATAACCGCGGAGCCCAATCCAGCGACCGCCGCGACCTCTCCGTCGCCATCGACGCCGTCCGAGACAAATTCGGCGACACCGCCCTTTCCTTCGGCCGCCAATCCCGCTTCGACGATTAGTCCCTGAGGCAAAAAGAAAGCCGGGTAGCTGCGAATGATTATTCTAGGACGGGGATTTTTTAAGGCTCTGTTAGACCAGGATTGACATACATGTGTCCCCACGGTGCCATATCGTTGACCCCATAGACCGCGATGATGGGGGCAGCATGAACGCCGAAGACCTGGTCCTCAACTTCAAGAAGGGCATGGCGA
>JAXIZX010000415.1:0-2284 GCA_036303765.1 Collinsella sp.
GAAACGCAAGCTCAAGGATACAACCGTAACCGATAAGCTTTGCGCCCATATCTCGCACCAGTTTACCTGTTGCCTCGACAGTTCCGCCCGTCGCGACCAAGTCGTCCAGAATCAACACGGTATCTTTAGAGCTGATAGCGTCGGCATGGATCTCAATTGAATCGGTGCCGTACTCGAGCTCGTAGCTCTGGCTTACGGTCTCGCGCGGCAGCTTGCCCGGTTTACGTGCGGGAACAAAGCCGGCGCCCAGAGCGACGGCCACGGGAACGCCCACCATAAAGCCGCGAGCCTCGGGACCTACGACCTTGGTGATTCCCATGCCGGCAAAGTGCTCGGCGAGGGCATCGGTCATGGCTTTGAGCGCCTCGGGATTGCCGAAGAGCGGCGTGATGTCTTTAAAGATGACTCCGGGCTCGGGATAGTCGGGGATGTCGACGATTTGAGATTCGAAGTCGTACATTGCATGACCTTTCAATGGGTTGCCGGATAAGCGGCAGCTGTTACTTGCCCGCGGTGACGGTGCCGGATTGCGAAGGGGCGACGACCTTGAGCGGCTTTACGAGAGAATCCTCGTGTGAAGCCGGCGCGACTGTCTCTTCGCTTTTAGCCTTGGTGGACTCGGAACGCGTGATTTCCTCATCGAGTGCATCGATGTCGGCGTCCTCGACCACGGCGTTGAGCGACTCAAAAACGCGGTTCTTGAGCAGCGCGGTGTGCACGCCCTCCGTCAGGTCGTGAAGCTTCTTAAACGCACGCTCGAGCTTGGCGTCGCGCTCGTCATCGGAGGTATCCATTCCGAGCATGCTCACGAGCACCTGCTCAAACATCGAGGACTCGCGGTTAGCGGAAGACACGTACTGACGCAGGTTGCGTGGCTCGATATGGAAGCGCGACAGCTCGGAGCAGTAACGGATGATCGGAAAATCGCGACCATCGACGAGCTCGCGGTTCTGCGGGCTTTTGATGATGCGAATGAGGTCGTTTTCGGCGAGCGAGCGGATAAACGAAATCTCGACGCCCAGCATATCGGGAATGGTCTCGATGGGATGCAGCTTTTGCTTAGTCTCCTTGGGCTCCGTCTTGAGCGGAACATCGGACAGCAAGCCCACCTCGTAGGCGAGCGTTGACAGGTCCGTGGCGTTTTCCAAGCGCTGCTTAATCACGTTGAGTGGCATATAGCGGGTCTTCTGCAGGTGCAGAATGACCTCCAGGCGATCAACGTCCTCCTTGGAGTACTGACGGTATCCCTTTGGCGTACGATGAGGGGTAATGAGCCCCTCATCCTCTAGAAATCTAATTTTTGAGTTCGAAAGATCGGGGTATGCGCCTCGAAGTAGGTTGACGACTTGGCCGATACTCAGATAGTTGCGTTCGGCCATGCCCTACTCACCGGTTTCGATGCGCTCCGGCGTGCTCTCGTGGTAGATGAGCGTAAACGTACCGATCTGGACGGAAGAACCGTCGTGCAGCGGGGCTGCATTGACGATGGCACCGTCGACCCAGGTGCCATTGAGCGAGCCCAAGTCCTCGATGCGAGCGCCGAGGCCCTCGCGAATAATGCGCGCGTGGCTGCGCGAAACGGTCATGTCATTGAGGAAGATGCCGTTCGCAGGATCGCGGCCGATGGTGGTCACGTCGTCCTCGAGTTCAAAAGCGGCACCAGTCTGCGGACCCTTGACGATGGACAGAACGGGGGCGGTGATGCGCACGTTGGCCATGAGGTCGGGAACGGTGACGTCGCTTGAAGGAACGCGGAATACGCAGGTAGCGTCCGCGGTCTTATCATTCTGAGGCATATTGTTAACCATGTTGTCCATGACAACCCCTAACTTATCGCGGACCTGCCGCAAATAATGAACCGTACGTAATCATACCCCAACGAATCAGTCTTCGATTTCAGGGTTCAGAAAGTCGATGTCCTCGTCCTCGGGATGCGCGAGAGCCTGTTTAATGGCCGCTCCGCCCTTAATGGAGTAGATGACAGCCGTGAGCATGGAGAAGATCACGCCGCCGTACACAAAGAAGATGCCGAGGGGCACCGAGCTTCCGTTGAGGCCCGGGAAGGCCGTAAGGGATGAAGGTAAAAGATGCAGGCCGTCAATAACGGGGAAACCGAGCAGCATGAGCGAGAAACCAGTCATGAGCAGCGCTGTGGCAATCTTTCCCGGGAAGACGACATCGATGGGGCGACGGTGATAATGACGAACGATAAGCGTGCCGATGCCCAGATAGATGTCGCGGCCAATAATGAGCACGCAGACCCAGATGGGCAGCTCTCCGCGGA
>JAXIZX010000416.1:0-2580 GCA_036303765.1 Collinsella sp.
GGCCTCGAGCTTGCGGACAGGGTCGAGGCGGCATAGGATATCAACCGTATTCCAGATTCTAGGACGCCGGGCCGACTCGCTTCGGATGGGGCTCTACACCAACTTTCTCGACACTACCAGAATATCTGCCAGCCTCTCAGCGAAAGGGGTCCTTCCGATAAGATCTTGCTCCCTTGCCTTGATTGGTGTATCCGTGGCAAGAGATAGGTTGGATTTATCCAAGGCCACTACCTCCTATTACAGTCAGAAATGAGCTATTCGATACCCCCACATTAAATTTGCGTTCGCTAGAATCGGCTCATTTACCCGTAGAGGGGGCTAGCGCCCATGGTCGACCACGCCGATGAGCCTGCAATCTCCCCAAGCGCGCACATGAGCTCATCGAAGAAGCCGACCACATCGAATTCAGCTGTCATACCAGCCTTATTCGATGGGAACCACGCGCATGGACGCGATGCGGAACAAGCCGTCATCCCAAACCACGTAGTTGCTGTACGTCTTGCTGCCGTAGTATTTGATTCCGTCGATGCCGGCATGGCGGCAGCATTGGGCGACGAAGTTTGGCACGAGGTACTCCGGCGGGATGACCTGGTCGGTGTTGGTGAATGGAAACCGAAGGTACTTCAGGAAGTAGTTGGTCCCGCGGCCCACGCCGGAAAGGTCGATGAGGCGGACGTCGCGCCTGCCCTCTATCTCGGCGACCTGGGCCTCGTCCCCCGAACCGTGCTTCCCAATCTCCTGCATCGCGCCGTGCTCTGTGTCAGAGAAGTAGTAGTAAGCCTTCTGCGGGCCGTTAAACCTTCCCGCTTTCACAAGTAGTCGGGGTGCTTTGGCCATGTCGTCCTTAAGGTACGGGGCCGTCCCCGCGGGCTTTAGCCGAGCATGGTAATAGACCGGCCTGTCGAACGAAATTGCATCCCTCCAGTCACGAACCGTCTCCCAGATAACCCTACCGGCCTTACAATCCATTGCGAAGGCGGGCTCATCCGAGCAGAGCTGCTGAAGCTCCATCATGTCAACCTCTGTCAGCCCCTCAAGGAAGGACAGGGACGAGGTCAGGACGTTGAACGAGCGAACGTTCGCGGATACCTCGCCGGAATCATCGCCGGCCTAATTGCAGGCCCAACTGCAGACCACGAGGTCCGTCACGGGATCCGTCACGGACCTCGTGACGAGCAACCTCTTCCCCCTGATGTCGACCGAGACATCTTCGCTAACGGAGAGCCGCTCGAGCGAGGCCTTGCTGAGTTCTCTCACGAAGGTCTTGGCACCACGCGGTATCGAGCCGCCATAGCCAAAATCCCCGAGGGAATCGACAAGCCCGCCGACATTGCCAAGGAGGGCGATGTCGGGACCCCTGACGGTCAGCCCAGAAAGGCTGTTGGCAAGGCTCTCGTAGACGCCGAAGTAGTCTTTAGACGCAAAGCGGTCCACCATGTCCCGAATGGCGGGCGTCTGGATCGAGACCATACATGCCGCAAGAAGTTCTTGCTGGGCGGAAACAACCTTCTCGACCTCGGAGGCTCGATAGGAAGAGAGGCAGCCGCTGGAGTTGATGGAATCGAGGACCGCACGAATGGAGTCGAGGCGGACGTCCGCCGTAATGGATTTGATGCTGTCGGCAAAAGTTGCGAGGGCCGGCGCCATGCTGGCGCAAACCGCCTCTGACGTCTTATGCATCATCTCGGTATATGCGACGGACTCGCTCAGGGCCTTCGCCATGCTAAGCCGCATCGCCTTCGACTCGCGTAGCGCCTCGGAGAGATCCGTGCGGGCGGATGCGGAATCCCCGTCAGTCCTCGTCTCATCCACCGTAGCAATCGACTCCCCTCACCAAATGGCCCGACCTGTTTTCTATCCGAATCGCCATGGCCGCATCCTGTGTTAGCGGCAACCTGCGACTCGCCTCCCAATCATACCAGCTGCAACCGAGAATATCATTCCTAGACTCCTGAGTTGGGCAACAACGATCACGAAGAAGAGGGCGACTTGGATACCTAGAACGGTCAAGCAGGGAGGCCGAGGCCGATGCACTGGCCTGCCTCGACTTCCTCTACGACCACCACGTGAGGCTGCCCTCGACAGCATCTGCGGGGCTTGCAATTAGCTTGGTGACCGCCGCCGCTCTTGTCGCGGCAGGACTTTACGCTAGGCGCAAGAAAGGCCGCCGTTAGAGAACGGCGGCCTTTACCCTCGCAATATAAATAGCGACTAGAGCGTCTTGAGATACTCCCCCAGCTCTTCCTCCCAGTCGGGCATGTGGAAGCCGGCGGACTCCAGCTTGGAGAGGTCGAGCGCGGAGTGGACCGGGCGCGGGGCGATGGGGCCGGCGGCGCTGGCGTAGTAGTCGGCAGTGCTGACCGGGGCCACTTTGTCACCGTTGCCGTTGGCGGCCTCGAAGACGGCGCGGGCGATGTCGGCCCAGCTCCTCACGGCGCCCGAGCCGGTGCAGCCGTAGGTTCCGTAGGGGGCGTGCGTCCCCAGCACGTGGAAGATGGCGGCGGCCATGTCGCGCGTGAAGGTCAGGCGGCCCAGCTGGTCGTCAACGACGGTGACCTGCTCCAGGGCGTCGTCCGCGGA
>JAXIZX010000417.1:0-2809 GCA_036303765.1 Collinsella sp.
GTATCACACCGATCTGATGGGGCATCTCTATGCTGATGAATAGAAAAGCGAAGACGGTCAATGTCCTTGAGGGGCCGATAACCGAGTCGTGCGCCGAGTTTCCCGCGCGCCACGTGTTTATCAAGTGTCCGGAGTGCCGCCGTGTGATCGATGAGGCACGCCTGCACGACAACCTCGAGGTCTGCCCTCGTTGCGGCAAACACTTTCGCGTGAGCGGTCGCGCGCGCATGCGCATGACGGTCGACGAGGGCACGTTTGAGGAATGGGATGCCAATCTGGTGCCGGAGGACTTTCTCTCGTTTCCCGGCTATGCCGACAAGCTCAAGAGCGTGAGCGGGCGTTCGGGCGAGCGCGATGCCGTTGTGTGCGGCAGGGGCAAAATCTGCGGTTGCGATACGGCGCTCTTCTTTATGGACGCCAACTTTATGATGGGCTCGATGGGCTCCGTGGTGGGCGAGAAGATCTGTCGCGCATTTGAGCGTGCGACCGAGCTGAGATTGCCAGTTGTCGGCTTTACCGTTTCGGGCGGTGCGCGCATGCAAGAGGGCGTGACCTCGCTTATGCAGATGGCCAAGATTTCTGCGGCGGTTAGGCGCCACAGCGAGGCGGGCGGCCTGTATATCACGGTGCTCACCGACCCCACGACCGGAGGCGTAACCGCGAGCTTTGCCATGGAGGGCGATATTATCCTGGCCGAGCCCGATGCCCTGACGGCATTTGCCGGCCCGCGCGTGATCGAGCAGAACATGCACAAGCGCCTGCCCAAGGGATTCCAGCGCTCCGAGTTTTTGCTGGAGCACGGCTTTTGCGATGCCGTCGTTCCGCGTGGCGAGATTGCGCTCACGGTGGGCGAGCTGCTGGCGCTGCACGAAGGGCACGTGCCCGGCCTGGGGGCACCGCACGAGATTGTGCATACGGGTCGCCACGGCAAAAAGTTGGGACACTTGTTCAAGCGCTCGGGCGCACCAAAAACCGCGCTCGAGATTGTCAAACAGACCCGCTCGGCAGATCGCGCCACGGCAGGCGAGATGATCTCGCTGGGCCTGGATGGATTTGTGGAGCTGCACGGCGACCGCTACTTTGGCGACGACGCCGCTGTGGTGGCTGGCATTGGCTGGAAAGACGGGCGCCCCGTAACGGTCATCGCCATCGAGCGCGGCACCACGACCAAAGAGCGCATGCGTCGCAACTTTGGCATGGCACATCCCGAGGGCTACCGCAAAGCGCGTCGCCTGATGCGCCAGGCCGAAAAGTTTGGTCGACCGGTTCTGTGCCTGGTCGATACTTCGGGCGCGTTTTGCGGCATCGGTGCCGAGGAGCGCGGCCAGGGCGAGGCGATTGCTCAGAATCTCATGGAGATGAGCGGCCTTAAGACACCGATTGTCTCGGTGGTGACAGGCGAGGGCGGCTCTGGTGGCGCGCTGGCGCTGTCCGTGGCCGACCGCATCCTGATGCTCTCGAGCTCGGCCTATTCAGTCGTGAGCCCCGAGGCCTGTGCGTCGATCCTGTGGAAGGATACCGAGCGTGCGGATGAGGCCGCCGAGGCGCTTAAGCTCACGGCCCCCGATCTGCTGGCGCTCGGCATCATCGACGGCATTGTTGACGATAAGGGCCTGTCGCATGAGGAGATCGCCGGTGCCGTCATGTCCTCGGCATTTGATGCCTTCGATACGCTTGGGCAGCTCGACGACGCGACCCTCACAAACCTCCGCTACGAAAAGTACCGCGCAATCGGTCGATACCGCACGATGTGACAAAGGGACAGCCCGCATGTCATATTGGGAAAGGCATTCCATGCTACAAGTTTCTAACACCTCGTTTACAACGTCGGTTTCATCAAACGCCATGGCCGTGGTGGACTATCTGTCCAAAAGTATGATGTCGGCGCTGCCGTTTATTGTCTGCGCGGCGTTGTTCCGCACCGTCGCTGTCATTATGGGCGAAGGCATGCTGGGCCTGTGGTCTGCCGATTCCGATATCTATCGCCTGTTCTACAGTTGGCTCTATAACGCCGGCTACTACTTTTTGCCCATTTATCTTGGTTGGGCGGCCGCCCGCCAGCTCGGTTGCTCGGAGCAGCTGGGCATGATGCTGGGCGGCGTATTGATTGCACCCGATTTACTCAAGCTTGTCGATGCCGCATCGACGACGGGGGCATCGATGACTTCCGTGTATGGTCTGCTTCCTGCGCCGGTCAACGATTACACGACGACTGTTATTCCTGTTCTCATCTCGGTGCCCGTGCTATGGCGAGTGGAGTGTTTCTTTAAGCGCGTTATCCCTAAGGCCGTGGCGTTTTCGTTCGTTCCGTTTGCGACCATGCTTGTCATGGTTCCGGTTTCGCTGTGTATTACGGCGCCGGCGGGCAGCTATCTGGGCATGCTGTTGGGCCAGCTTATGTTTATGCTTGGCAATTCCGGTGGCATCGTGTCGCTGCTCACGCTCATGGGGCTTGCTGCGGGCTGGGAGTTCCTAAAGATCGCCGGCGTCAGCAACGTTGTCCTATCGCTCGCCTATGCGCAGTTTATGAGTGTGGGAACGGATTCGTGCATCCTGATCGCCGCGACGATGGCAACGTTCGCCGTTTGGGGCATGCCCTTTGGCGCGTCGCTTCGCGTTGCGGATAAGGACGAGAAGGCGCTCATGCTGGGCTATTCAATCTCGGGTGTTCTTGGCGGCGTAAGCGAGCCGGCGCTGTACGGTTGCGGCTTTAAATATGGCAGGTGCCTGACGTGCATGGCCATTGGCGGCGCCGTCGGAGGCCTTGTTGCGGCCGTGGGCCACGTTACGGCCTATACCATCGGCATGA
>JAXIZX010000418.1:0-11410 GCA_036303765.1 Collinsella sp.
CGCCGTGGGTCATTCATTACGACGGCTCGAGCTGCAACGGATGCGATATCGAGGTGCTGGCCTCGCTCACGCCGCTGTTCGATGCGGAGCGCTTTGGCGTGGTCAACACCGGCAACCCCAAGCATGCGGACATCTTTTTGGTGACGGGGTCGGTCAATGCCCAGAACCTGCCCGTCGTGCGCCAGATCTACAGCCAGATGCTCGAGCCCAAGTGCGTGGTGGCGTGCGGCATTTGCGCGTGTTCGGGCGGCGTATTCCGCGATGCCTATAACGTGATCGGCGGCGTGGACCGCGCGATTCCCGTGGACGTGTATGCGCCCGGGTGCGCCATTCGTCCCGAGACCGTGATCGATGCCATCGTGGAGGCGTGCGGCATCCTTGATCAGAAGGAGGCCGTGATGCGCGCCGGCGGTGACCCGCTTACCGTGGGCGGCGCTGCTACCTGGGATGGCGGCGTCGAGTTGGGCGAGGACGGGTTCGTGGCTGCGGGGGCCGGCGACGCGCCTGATGGGACGCCCGCCACTGCAAAGGAGGCCGAGTAATGCAAAAGGCTATCTATACCACCGTCGGGATCGATGAACTGTTGCCGCATGTGCAGGCGCTCAAAGGTACCGGCGCGCGCTTTGTGCAGATGCATGCCGAGCGCTGTGTGGACGACGGATCGTATCGCTTGGTCTATACGTTTATCGACGTTCGTGCTGCTCAGGAGCATATTGCGCAGGACGGCAGCTATGCGATCGAGAACCTGGTGGTTGAGGGCATCGACCAGTACCAGGAGATTCCGTCCATCAGCTCGTACTATCCGGCGGTATTCCCGTTTGAAAACGAGGCGCACGACCTGTTTGGTCTTGCCATCACCGATATGCAGATTGACTTTAAGGGCTTTTTCTACCAGGTCTCGACTGCCGAGCCCATGAGCGTTATCACGCCCGAGGTGAAGGCCGCGCGCGAGAAAGCCATGAAGGTGCGTGCCGCCGCCGAGGCCAAGGCGCGCAAGGCCGCTGCCGAGAAGGCCGCCGCGGCTGCGGCTGCTGCAGGGGAGAGCGCTGCGAGTGCCGGCGATGCTTCGGCTGCGGCGAGCGCCCAGTCCGCTGCGGCTGCCGGCTCCGATGCTCAGCACGATGAAACTGCTGCGAAGGCCGCGCTCAAGGCCGCTGAGATGGAGGCAAAGCTCGCCGCCATGGATCCCGAGAAAGCGGCCAAGGTCCGCGCGGCGCTTGCCGCCAAGGTCGCCCGCGACAAGCAGAAAAAGGAGGCGTAAGGTCCATGGCACATCGCTCCGTTATTCCGTTTGGCCCGCAGCACCCGGTGCTGCCCGAGCCGCTTCATCTGGACCTGGTGATCGAGGACGACCGCGTTCTCGAGGCAATTCCGCAGATCGGCTTTGTGCACCGCGGACTCGAGAAGCTCACCGAAAAGCGTGACATGCACCAGTTTGGCTACATCGCCGAGCGCATCTGCGGCATCTGCGCCGTGGGCCACAGCTGCGGCTATGCCAGCGCCTGCGAGCGCATGCTCGACATCGAGGTGCCCGGCCGCGTGCAGTATATCCGCACCATTTTGCACGAGCTTTCGCGCATTCACTCGCATCTGCTGTGGCTGGGCCTGCTCGCCGATGCCTTTGGCTTCGAGGCGCTGTTCTATCGGTCGTGGACCCTGCGCGAGCAGATTCTCAAGATCTTCGAGAGCACGTGCGGCGGCCGCGTGATTTTGTCGATTAACGAGATCGGCGGCCTTAAGCATGACATCGAGGACTCCGAGCTGGCGGGTATTGTCCAGACGCTTGATGCCATGCGCCCCGACTACGAGGCCCTGGTGCATACGTTTTTGGACGACAATAGCTGCGGCGAGCGCCTGCATGGCGTGGGCATGATCAGCAAGAAGGACGCGCTGGAGCTTTCGATGGTCGGCCCGTTTGGTCGCGCCTCGGGCGTGGATTATGACGTGCGCATGTTTGGCGACGGTGCCTATGCGGACTTGGCTGCGTTTGAGCCCATCGTTGCTAGCGATGGCGACTGCTATGCCCGCTGTCAGGTGCGTTGTGCCGAGGTCACGCAGGCTATGGACATCATCAAGGAGCTTGTGGGCAAGATCCCGCACGACGGAATCGGCGGGCGCACCAAGCTCACGCCGGCCGACGGCGCGCGTGGCGAGGTTGTGATTGAGCAGCCGCGCGGCGAGGCGTATTACTATGTGCGCGGCAACGGCACTAAGAACCTGGACCGTTTCCGCGTACGCACGCCGACGTCGCAGAACCTGGCAGGTCTGACGCATGCGCTGCAGGGCGTGCTCCTTGCCAACGTGCCCATGATCATCCTGACCATCGACCCCTGCATTAGCTGCACGGAAAGGTAGGCGCGGCATGAGTTTGCTGACATTTGCCAAGACGGCCTTGGGCTCTATGGTCAAGCAGCCGGTCACGGTGTGCTATCCGCAGGAAAAGCTCGCGGCACCCGAGCGCCTGCGCGGGCATATCGTCAACGACATGGATGTGTGCATTTGCTGCGGTATGTGCGCACGTCGCTGCCCGGCGGGCGCGCTCGCGGTCGATCGCAAGGGTGGTACCTGGTCGATTGACCCGTATGCCTGCGTGGTGTGCGGTGAGTGCATCGAAAGCTGTCCCAAACACTGCCTGACTATGGACACCGCCCGCACTCCAGTTGCGGCGGACAAGACTTCCACGGTAGAAACCAAGCCGGAGTAGCGTTGGAATAGGGGCCGGTGGGGCAAAATGCCCCACCGGCCCCGCGCTTAAACGCGCGGTTGGGCCGTCGCGAACAAAACTATGCCGGTTTACTACGATAAGTCGCCTACCCCCAACCACACCGCATTCGGCAAAACAAAAACCGCAGATAGACGGCTTGCATTTTTGCGAAAAAGTCACGCGTGGTCGGGAATCTCGTTTTTATCGTAGTAAACCGGCATAGTTTTGAAATGGCATTAAATCGATAACAGCTATTTTGCTCTGCCGGAGCGGTTGGCCGTTGGGTAATTACCCTCGCAGATAGGCGATGGCGATTTGGGTGCGGTTGCGCAGGCCCATTTTGGCAAGGATTGAGCTGATGTGGTTGCGTACGGTGCCTTCGCCCATATAGGCGGTGGCGGCAATCTCCTTGTTATCGAGGCCGCGGGCGATGAGCTCGGCGACTTCGAACTCGCGGTCGGTTAGGCTGACAAAGGCCGCAGGCCGGCGGGGCGTGCCCGCCTCAACGTCCGTTCCGTCAAAATCGACGTCCTCGATCGCCTTGCCCTCGAGCACGCGTTTGCCATCCATGACCTGCGTCAACGCGGGAGGGATGGCAGCGACGTCGGTTTTAATCAAGTAGCCGCGCGCGCCCAGTTTGAGCGCCGACACAATGTATTCGTCATCCGAGAATGTCGTCAGAAACACCACGCGCGCCGCAGGGTCGCGCTCAAGGATCTCGCGTGCCGCCGAAAGTCCGTCGCGCCCCGGCATCTGAATGTCGAGCAGTGCGATATCGGGCGCGTGTTCGGCATAGAGCGAAACCGCGTCGTTGCCGTTGGCGCCGGTGCCCACTACCTCGATCTGCGGCTGGGCGCCCAGGATAATCTTGAGCGAATCGACCACCAAGCGGTCGTCGTCGACAACAATGAGCCTCATCGGGCGTCATCTCCTTGCTGCTTGGGAACGGTGGCAAACACGCGCCAGCCGGGGGAGCCGGCGCGCGGGCCGGCGGTGAAGGTGCCGCCAAGCGCCTCGATGCGCTCGCGCATGGAGGCGAGCCCCATGCCCTCCGTGGCGCCGCGGCCGCTTGCTTGGACCCCGTCCGCGCCATCGTCGGTAACGATGAGCTGGTAAAACGACGGATGCTCCATGCACCGTACGGTGACGGTCTGGGCGCAAGCGTGGCGCATGGCGTTGGAAAGCGCCTCGCGCAGCACCGCCGCAAAGCAGTTGGCGACATTTGCGGGCGCATGCTCGGCCAAAACTTCAAGCTCAACCTGCGGGCCGCCGTCCGAGCGCGCGCCTTCAACAATGCGTTCGAGCTGCACGGAAAGGTCGACGGCGTTGTCGTTGAGCGCGTGGACGCTGACGCGTACGAGCTGGAGCGCCTCGTCAACCGTGCGTTTGACGTCGGCGAAATCGGCGGCGACGCCAGGCTCGTCGGCGTGGACCACGCGAAGGGCTTCGGCCTGCAGCGAGGCGCGCGTGAGCTGGTGGCCGACGTTATCGTGGATCTCGCGCGCGATACGGGCGCGTTCGGCGAGTGTCGCGAGCTCGACTTCGTAGTCCTGGCGGTCGGCAAGATCGCGGTTGCGCGCTTCGAGCGCGAGGGCTCGTTCCTGCAGCTCGTCGCGGGTACGGCGCATGCGCTTTTGCTCACGCTCCAGCTGGGCTGTGCGCAGTGACAACAAGGTGGCGGCAACCGAAAGGATAGCGGTCAGCAGAAGCGTTCGGGAGGTGAGCGCGTCGGTGTGAAGGTCCGCGACGAGCGCAAGGGCAAAAGCGGAGCCAATGCCCAGCGCGACCCAGGCGTGCTCACGGCGCACGCGCCGCGCGATGTCATAGAAGGCGAGAGGCGCAAACGGCACAAACGGCGGCACGAAGACGGCCGCGATGATGCAGGCGTAGCTCGCGGCCTCGCTCACACGGCGGGCGCGGTTTCCCTGTGCGACCTCGGCCAGTGAGGTGGCAATAACGCCAAGGCAAAACGCCGCAACCAGACGAGCGTCCACAGCAAGGCCCGTGGCGGCTGCGATGCAGCACGCCAGCACGATCGATTTGTCGAATAGCCTGTTCATACGGGTATTGTACGCGATGCCGCGCACGGGGGAGGCACTACCCGGAGCAACCGTGACATTCCTCCCACGCGGCAAAGCGGGGGCGTCGGCGGGCCACGCGACCGAGCCCCCGCACTCGTGACAAAGCTCACTGGTGCGCGCCGGCCGCTCCTGCGATGATGCAATCGTACCGGGCCGCAAGCAACAGAAGGGCCGCCTCATGACAGACATCGTCCACGTCGAAAACCTCGTCAAGCGCTACGACGATCTTATCGCGCTCGACCACTTTAACCTGAGCATCGCCCCCGGCGAGATCTTTGGCCTGCTGGGCCCCAACGGCTCGGGCAAGACCACGTCCATCAACTGTATTCTGCAGCTGCTCGCTTACGACAAAGGCACTATCGAGCTGTTCGGCGAGCCCATGACGCCCGCCCGCTACGACCTCAAGCGCCGCATCGGCGTGGTCCCGCAGCAAGTTGCGGTGTTCGACGAGCTCACGGTGCGTGAGAACATCGACTATTTCTGCAGCCTTTACGTTAGCGACCGCAAGCGCCGCCGCGCGCTGGTGGACGAGGCGATCGACTTTGTCGGGCTGGGCGACTTTGCCAAGTTTCGCCCCGGCAAGCTCTCGGGCGGCCTGGCGCGTCGCCTCAACATTGCCTGCGGCATTGCGCACAAGCCCGAGCTCATCTTCTTTGACGAGCCTACGGTGGCAGTCGATCCGCAGAGTCGCAACGCTATCCTGGAGGGCATCTGCCGCTTGCGCGACGAGGGCGCCACGGTGGTGTATACCAGCCATTACATGGAGGAAGTCGAGCAGATTTGCAGCCGCATCATGATCATGGACGGCGGACGTGTGCTGGCGCAGGGCACCAATGACGAGCTCAAACGTATGATTCAAATGGGCGAGCGCGTGACTGTCGAGGTCGGCGCCGTCGAGACCGCCACGGTCGAGCGGCTGCGCGCCCTCGAGCACGTGCTTTCGGTTGAGCTGTCCGGCGGCGAGCTCGTCTGCACCTGCGAAGCGAGCCCGCACAATTTGGTCGACATCCTCGACACGCTGCGCGCCGCCGATGTGGCGCTCGGCCGCGTGTGGAGCGAGCCGCCGACCCTCAACGACGTGTTCCTCGAGATCACCGGCCGCGAGCTGCGCGACTAGGGGGCAGTCATGTTCAACACCATCATCACTACGGTCAAGACGCTGCTGCGCCGGCCGAGCACGTGGGTCTGGGGCGCTCTCTTTCCCATCGCACTTTCCACGATGTTCATGTTTATGTTTGCGAATCTGAGCTCTGACGGCACGGTCGACCCGGTACCGGTTGCCGTCATAGCGGACGAGGCCTGGGACGCCTCGACCTTTAAGGACGTGGCGACGTCGCTTGCCAAGGAGAGCGACAATCAGCTGCTCGAGATCCACGAGTGCGACGACGCAGCCGATGCGAACCGTGTGCTTAAGGCCGGCGAGGTCGCGGGCATCTATACGGTCGACGACGCGGGCGCACCCAAGCTCACGTTGCTGTCGAGCTACGACAGCTCGCGTGCCTCAACGGTGCTCACCGACCGCAGCATTCTGGAGACGGTGGCAAGCTCGTATACACAAAATGCCGAGCTCATGTCTCAGATTGCCCAGGACAACCCGGCGGCGCTCGCCGACCCGGAGGCGGTTGCGCGCGCCCTGTCGCTCGAGGGCGGCACCCGCCGCGTAAGCCTGACACGCACCACGCCCGATGGCACGGTCATCTACTATTACGCGCTCTTTGGCCTGGTCGCGATGATGTCTGCGGAGTTTGCCGCCTTGAGCGTCGTCGATCTGCAGCCCAATCTGTCGGGCCTTGGCGCGCGCCGCTGCGCGGGCGGTCTTTCCAAAACGGCGTCGCTGGCCGGTATCTTTGTGGGCTCGTGGCTGGTCTCCTTTGCCTCGATGGCGATCGCGATCGGCTACGTGCGCCTGGTTGTGGGCGTCGACTTTGGCGGGCGCGAGGGGCTGTGTCTGGTGGGCGGTGCCGCTTCCGCGCTTGCCGCCACGGGCTTGGGACTCTTTGTGGGCACGCTTCCCGTTAAGGGCGGCAAGGCATCCAAGTCGGGCATCCTCACAGGCTTTGCCACCACGTGCGCTTTGTTCGCTGGGCTCTACGGCGAACCGGCGATGGCGCTTGCCGATGACGTCGCCCGCGCCTGTCCGGCCGAGTGCTGGCTCAACCCCGTCAAGCTCATCTGCGACATGTTCAACCGCCTGTATTTCTTTGAGAACCTGGGTCCTTTTGCCGTTCGCGCCGGCGCGCTGGTCCTTATGGCGCTGCTGTTCGTTGCCGCCGCCACGCTGATCTTTGGAAGGAGCCGCTATGAGCACCTTTAAGACCGCGCTTCGCATGGCGCTCGCTCACCCGTTCTACCTGCTCATCTACACGGTGTTCATTTCGCTGATGGGCGTATTCATCGCGGCATCGGTGAGCTGGAACTCGTCGCAGCTCACCGAGTACAAGCCCTACGACGCCAACGTGATCGTGGTCGACCGCGATGGCAGTGATCTTTCACGTGCGCTCACCAAGCACCTAGGTTCGCGGTTTGACCTGGTCACGGGCGTCGGCGATGACACGTACGACCTTGCGGACGCGCTCTCCAAGAGCAACAGCGCCAAGGGCAGCGCCGACTGCGTGTTCTTTATCCCGGAGGGGTTCGAGGACGACCTGGTCGCGGCTGCCCGCGCGGGGGAGTCCCTGCCCAAGCTCGATGTGACCTACGGTGCCGGCACCATGGCGGCGGCGCTTTCGTCTGCCGAGGCTTCGCGCTGGATCTCGCTCGCGGGCGCTGCAGCCGCACTTGAGCCCACTGCCTCCAACGGCGACGTTGCCAAGGCCGCCGAACATGCCGCTGCAAAGCGCGCGGAGGTCCAGATCGAGCGGGTCAAGGTCGACTCGGCTGCTGCCGCCACGCTCGAGTCGTACTTCAACTTTGGCGCGTACGCGATTATCTCGTCGGTCATCGTGTCGGTGGGCTTGGTGTTTTCGGGCATGAACGAGCCCGAGCGCGTGCGCCGCATGGATGCCGGCCCAATCTCCGATCGCCAGCGTTCGCTTGCCGTGTTTGCGGCCGCCGCCGTGCTCACCGTCTGTATCTGGTTTGTGTCGAGCATGATGGGCGTCGTGGGCTTTGCCAGCGCGGTTGCCGAGGTCGGCGTGGGCCGCGTGTGCCTGGCGCTGGCGGCAACGTTTGCCCTAGCGCTGACGCCACTGGCCGTTGGCTTTACGCTGTCGAGCCTGGGCGCGCGCGAGGAGCTGCTCAACGGTGTGGGCAACCTGCTTGGCATGCTCATGACGTTTTTGGGTGGCGCCTGGATGCCGCTGTCGCTCATGGGTTCGGCCGTGCAGACCGTGGCGCACTTTGTGCCGACATATTGGGTGAACGACGCGATCGGCAAGGCGCTCGCCGCGGACCTGACGTCCACCGTGCTGGGCGACATCGCCTGCGACCTGGGCGTCACCGTGCTCTTCGCTGCCGCCATCGCCGCCGTAGGCCTAGCCCTCGCTCACAACAAATCCCGCGCCTAGCCACCTAGTCATCGGGTACTCATTGGGGACAGACTTAAACGACTAGTCATCGGGGACAGTCTTTGCCGAACCGCCGGCTTGCCAAGGACTGTCCCCAGCTGCCGGCAGAAAGGGAACGTCCCTAACTGCCGGGTGGCGAAAGAGTGCCCCCAACAGCTAGTCGTTTAAGAACGTCCCCAATGACTAGTCTGAAATAAAATCCAGGCCTCGCTCCAAAATAGTTCGCCATGGTTTACTATTACGCTCATAAAGTAGTACGAGGCTAACAACGGGGGATACCATGGCAACGCAGGAAGCCTATGTCCAGGTTAAGGATCTCAAAAAGCATTACGGCGACGGTGATGCGCGCCTGACGGTACTCGATGGCATCGACACGTCCATCAACCGCGGCGAGATCTGCGTCATGCTGGGGCCTTCGGGTTCGGGTAAGTCGACGTTTCTTAACCTGATCGGCGGCCTGGAGGATGCTGACGCCGGCTCTATTCTGGTGGACGGCTGCGACCTCACCACGCTCAACGCCGGCGACCTGGGCGAGTATCGCCGCCGCGAGCTGGGCTTCGTGTTCCAGTTCTATAATCTGGTGCCCGATCTCACCATCAAGGAAAACATCGAGGTCACGGCGCACCTGTCCAAAAACCCGCTCAACATTGACGACCTGCTGCGTTCGCTGGGCCTCTACGAGCACCGCAACAAGTTCCCGCGCCAGGTCTCGGGCGGCCAGCAGCAGCGCTGCGCCATCGGCCGTGCGCTCGTCAAAAACCCGGGCCTGCTGCTGTGCGACGAGCCCACCGGTGCGCTCGACTATAAGACGTCCAAGGAAATCTTGCAGCTCATGGAAGACGTCAACCGCACCTACGGCTGCACCATCATCATTGTCACCCACAATGCCGCCATCGCGCGCATGGCCAATCGCGTGTTACGCCTGCGCGACGGGCGCATCGTCGAGGATGAGCTCAACGAGTCGCCCGTCGCGGCCGCCGAGCTCGATTGGTAGGCGGCGCCATGACACCTCTCGCAAAACGTCTCCCGCGCGAGCTGCGCCGCAATATCGGCAAGTACCTGGGCATCTTTTTGCTTATGTGCGGAAGCATCGCCCTTACCTCGGGCTTTTTGCTCGCGGCGCATTCCATCGGCTGCCTTATCGACGACATGCGCGATGCGTACGCGATTGAGGACGGCCGCGTGACCACCTCCTTCGAGGCCACCAAAGACCAGCTCAAGGCGGCCGAGGATGCAGCCGGCGACGTCGGCGGCGTTACGCTCTACACGAATTTCTCCATCGACGCCATCATCAAAAAGACCGCCGGCGACGACGGCACCAAGCGCACGCTGCGCACCTATGCGCACCGCACCAAGGTCGATATCGCGTCCTACTGTGAGGGCAAGGAGCCCAAGACGGACGATGAGGTAGCCATCGACCGTGTCTTCGCCACCAACAACGACCTCGCCGTGGGCGATAAGGTTGAGCTTGAGGGCCGCACCTACATCATCTGCGGCATCATGACCCAGCCCGATAGCCAGGCGCTGTTCCTCAACAATTCGGACTTTACGGTGAACACCATCACGTACGGCGTGGCCGAGGTCACCGATGGCGGCTTTGCCGCGCTCGAGGATGCCGGCGGCGCGCCCGCCTACACCTACTCCTTCACCTTTGCCGATCGCGACCTCCCCACCGCGGATCGCATCGATGCGGAGCAGGATATGGTCGAGGCGCTGACCGATGCCGATGCGCGTGTTGACGATCTGATCGATGCCGATTCCAATCAGGGCATTGGCTATGCGCGCGACGACGTAGACGGCGACTCTATGATGTGGATGACGCTGCTCGACATCATCATCGTGATCATGGCGTTTGTCTTTGTGGTCCTTACCGACGCCACCATCGAGGAGGAGAGCGCCATCATCGGCACGCTGCTCGCCAGCGGCTATCGCCGTCGCGAGATCGTGCTGCACTACCTTGCGCTTCCCGCCATCGTGGGCGTGCTCGCGGCGCTTTTGGGCACCGCGCTCGGCGTCGCGTTCTTTACCGAGCCCATGCGCGGCCTCTATTACGGCTCGTACAGCCTGCCGCCCTTCCAGGTGTACTGGAGCTGGGAGATCTTTGTAAAGTGCGCCGTGGTTCCCGCCTCCGCGCTCATCCTCATTACGTTGGTGGGCCTGCTCCGCAAGATGGGAAAGACGCCGCTGCAGTTCCTTCGTCACGAGGCTGGTGGCAAGTCGGGCACCAAGCACGGTTTTCAGCTACCGGAGCGCATGGGTTTCGTCTCGCGCTTCCGCCTGCGCATCTTCCTACGCAACCTGGGCAACTTCGCCACGCTCTTCGTGGGCATCGCGTTTGCGTCGCTACTGCTGCTCTTTGGCCTGGCGATTCTGCCCACGATGACGCACTACGCGGACAATCTGGAGACAAGCCTTGTCGCCGAGCACCAGTACACGCTCAAGGCGCCGCTGGAGCTTGAAGGCACCGCCGAGGAGCGCGAGCAGTGGTCGGCGCTCGAGCGCTTGCAGTCGGTGGATGGCGCGTTGCTCTCTGCCGCCCAGGATGCGGACGACGAGCTTGATGACGCGGTCGATGCCGCGCAGATGGCCGCCGATGCCGCGACCAACTCTCCGTCTGCCGAGAGCCTGACTGCAGCGCAGGACGCACTCGTAACAGTTCAGGATAAGAAGGATGCTCTCTATGCACGCCTCGACGATCTTGCCGATGCGCTTGGCTGCGATCGCGACGAGACCATCGATCTGATCGAAAAGGCCTCTAAGATCGATACCGACAACGACGACGTTCATCCTGTCAATACGACCGACAACGGTGCGGATAAGATTGCGCAAGCCGAGAAATACGCTGTTTACCAGCTGCAATACGACCGCGGTGACGGAAATGGGCAGGAGACGATCTCCATCTACGGCGTCTCGCCCGATTCGCGCTACTGGAAGGACCTCGATGTGGGCGACGGTCGCGTCGTCTTTGGCGGCGGCCTGCTCGACAAGTTTGGCTGGAGCGAGGGGCAGAAGGTCGCGCTCGGCGACAAGTACGAGGGTGAGCATTATTCCCTTGAGTACGCGGGCAAGGATTGTGCCTGGGGCTCCAAGTCGGACATGAATATCTATATGAGTATCGA
>JAXIZX010000419.1:0-5291 GCA_036303765.1 Collinsella sp.
CGAGTTCATGCAGCTCGAGTACCTCATGAACAAGTTCGGCGACCGCGACCTCGAGGTCTACCTGATCCACGCCGCCGAGTGGAACGTCATGGGCCACAAGCGCATGACCGACAGGTCCGTCGTGCTGACCGCCTCCGAGTCCGGCACCACCCCCGAGGTGCTCGAGGCCGTCGGCAAGATGAGGGAGATGGGCGTGCGCGTCTTCGCCATGACCAACCCCGAGGGCAAGATCGGGCAGGCCGTGGGCGCCGAGAACTGCGTCATGATGGCCTCCGACCACGGCGCCGGCGGCTGCGAGAAGGGCTACTACCTCGCCGACTGCTTCGGCCTGCGCCTGCTCAACCGCCGCGGCTGCTTCCCCAAGTTCGACCTGTTCATCGAGCAGACGAAGGACGTCTGGAAGGACATGCTCGACATCCGCAAGCGCTTCGAGCCGCGCGCCGAGGAGCTCGCCAGGAAGTACGCGCTGGCCGACTACACCATGTTCATCGGCTCGGGCGCGCTGTGGGGCGAGACCATCCTGTACTCCATGTGCCTGCTCGAGGAGATGCAGTGGAAGCGCATCCGCCACATCACCTCGCACGACTTCTTCCACGGCACGCTCGAGCTGCTCGAGCCCGGCGTCCCGGTGTTCCTGTTCATGGGAGAGGACGAGTGCCGCGCCCTCGACGAGCGCGTCCGCGCCTTCCTCACCAGCGGCGTGACCGGCGACGAGGACTACGTCATCATCGACACCGCCGAGTACGCGATCCCGGGCCTGGACGACGACTTCCGCGTCATCGTGTCGCCGTGGATCCTGTCCGTGCTGACCACCGACCGCCTCTCGCGCAACTACGAGCTGGTCACCAAGCACAACCTCAAGTACCGCCGCTACTACCACCAGTTCGACTACTAATTTCATTTGGGGGAAACCGCAATGAGGCAATACATCTTCGCCAGCCACGCGCATTTTGCGACCGGCATCAAGGAGAGCACCGAGCTGCTCTCGGGCGCGCGCGATAACGTCCACGACCTGTCGATGTTTGTCGACGGCCGCACCGACGTCGCCGAGGAGGCCGCCAAGCTCCTGGCGACCTTCGACCCCGCCGACGACGTAATCGTGTGCACCGACCTGTTTGGCGGCAGCGTCAACAACGAGTTCACCAAGATCGTCCAGACGCGCCCCAACACCTACCTGGTTGCCAACATGAATCTGCCGCTGCTGATCCAGCTGCTCTTTTCGGACCAGGAGGCTCCCGCCGATCAGGTTATCCGCGAGATCCTCGCGGCTGACGACACGCGCGTCAAGTTTGTCAACGACCTGCTGACCGATGCGGATGACGAGGAAGAGTTCTAGTCACCGCCTGCTATTAATGGGGCCGGGTTTCCGGCATGAGACCTTTGGGGGTCAATCATGATTCAACTGCTTCGCGTCGACCATCGTCTGCTTCATGGCCAGGTGGCCGTCTCTTGGGTCCAGGGCTTGGGCTCTGACTGCATCTTCTGCGTTGACGACAAGGTTGCCAACGATCCCGTCTGGAAGACTACGCTCAAGATGGGAAAGCCGGCCAACGTCAAGCTCGTCATCAAGGACATGGAGCACGCCATCGAGGCCATCAACTCCGGTGTTACCGATAAGTACAAGATGATCATCTGCGTCGCCAGCATCGCCGAGGCCAAGCAGCTTGTCGACGGCTGCCCGCAGATCACCTCCATCAACCTGGGCAACACCAAGTCCAAGGACGAGCAGCGTCCCGATGCCCGTAAGATCTCCCGCCAGATCTTTGTGACTGCTGCCGAGGAAGAGGACATTCGTGAGCTCGTCGGCCGCGGTGTCGAGGTCGAGATTCGCGCTCTGGCCGACGACCCCAAGGTCGATGCCCTAAGCGCCCTCTAATTGGGAACCACGGGCGGCGCGCACGGCGCCGCCCCTATTCGTGGGCGTACCGGATAAACGCTTTACCCGTTACCCCCATCTACCGTTCACCGGGAGTACACGCCCGTTGAGCGATTGGTATTAAATAGTTTTCTCATGACTATATAATTGGTATCAAATCATTTGCACCGGTTTAGGTGTTAACAGCACACCGGTACAAGCTGGATCTGTCTAGGCGATTGTCGGCATGGAAAAGGGCGCGCTGACAAGTCGGGAATCGCCGCGCGGATCCAAGAGGGATCAAAGGGAGGAACAATGCTTGTTCAAGCGATCCTCATCGGACTTATCGCTGCCTTCGGTAAGCTCGATTATCAGCTCGGTACGCTCTATGCGTTCCGCCCGATCGTTCTGTGCCCGCTCGTCGGCATAGTCCTCGGGGACCTGCAGTCCGGCCTCGCCATCGGTGCGAGCCTCGAGCTGCTCTTCATGGGTTCTATCTCCATCGGCGCTTACGTGCCGCCCGATGAGTGTATTGGCGGTGTGCTCGCCTGCGCCTTCGCTATTCAGCTGGGCCAGAGCACCGAGGCCGCTATCGCGCTCGCGATGCCCATCGCCACTCTGTGCCTGGCCATTAAGAACGTCGTCAACGCCGGTATGCCCCTTCTGGTCGACCGTGCCGACGTCTTTGCCAGCAAGGGTAACCTCAAGGGTATCTACGCTATGCACTGGATTATCGGTCTCGTGATTGTCGTCCTGGCCTTTATCCTGTGCTCGGTCTCCTTCTATCTGGGTGCCGACGCTGTTCAGGGCCTGCTCGACTTCATCCCGACGTTCGTCCTCGATGGCTTTGGCGTCGCAGCCAACATCCTGCCTGCCATGGGCTTCGCCATGCTCGGCCGTCTGGTGCTTACCAAGCAGCTCGTGCCGTTCTACTTCCTGGGCTTCCTGCTGTGCTCCTATGCCAACGTGCCCGTCCTCGGCGTCGCCCTGATCGCAATCATCATCGGCATCGACAAGTACGACCTGCTGGGCCTTGGTGGCGCCCAGTCCCAGCTTTCTGTGGAAGGGGATGAGGACGATGACTTCTAATTCCGAGAACCAGATTACTCGCTCCGACCTCATTAAGAGCGCCGTGAACACCGGCGCCCTGGGCATGGAATTCTCCTGGACCTACTACAAGCAGATGAACATTGCCTTCTGCCTGATGGTCGCCAACATGCTCAAGAAGATCTATGCCGGCCGTCCCGATGATTACGCCGAGGCCTTGCACCGTCACAGCGCATTCTTCAACATCACCCCGCAGCTCGCTCCCTTCGTGGGTGGCATCGCGATGGCCATGGAAGAAAAGGTCGCTCGTGGCGAGGTTGAGCCCGAGAGCGTCAACGACATCAAGGCCGCCCTCATGGGTCCGCTTTCCGGCCTGGGTGACTCCTTCTTCCTGTCCACCCTGCGCGTCGTCGCCGCTGCCGTGGGCATCAGCCTGTGCCAGGCCGGCAACGTCTTTGGCCCCATCGCCTTCCTGCTCGTCTACAACATCCCGGCGTTCCTGATTCGTATCTTTGGCGCTATCAAGGGTTATGAGCTAGGCATTGGCTTCCTCGACGAGGCTCAGAAGACCGGCCTGATGCAAAAGATCATGGCCTGCGTCGGCATTGTCGGCGTTATGGTCGTCGGCGCCATGAGCAAGGACATGTTCTGGGCTTCGTTGCCCATCGCCATTGGTCAGGGCGACTCCGCTCAGACTCTCCAGGACATCCTGGACGGCATCATGCCCGGTATGCTCGGTATGGCCGCCTTCTGGCTCTACTACTGGCTGCTCTCCAAGAAGATCAACCCGATGGTCCTGATCCTCTGCACCATGGTCGTGGGCATCATCGGCGCTTACTTTGGCGTGCTTGCCTAATATGTTCGAATCGCGCTTCCATCGCGTCTAACGGTTGCGTCGATCTTTGGGGGGCTTGTCGCATCTGCGGCGGCCCCCTGTTTTTTAAAACTCCGTACGAAAGGGGAGGGCTATGGTCGTACCCGAGCTTTCGCTCATGAACATCAACCATCGTTACTACAGCATCGAGACGTTTTTTAAGGCTGCAGGTGAGGCCGGCTATCGCAATATCGAGCTGTGGACCGGCTCGATGCACCTGTATGTGGATTGCCATGAGCACGATTCGGTGGATAAGATTCGCGATCTTGCCGCCCAATACGGTATCAGGATCGTGTGCGTGTGCCCCGAGCAGAACAACCCCAAGCCGTGGAACGTCGCGGTGCGCGGTGAGGCGGGCCAAAAACGCATCCTCTCGTACTTTAAGAATGTGATCGACGTTGCCGTTGAGTTGGGCGTGCCGCAGATTCTGGTGACGAGTGGTTGGGCCTATCTGGACGAGCCGGCTGAGGACGCCTGGGCCCGCAGCGTTGCCATGCTGCGCTCGGTGTGCGCCTACGCCGATACGCGCGGTATTCGCGTCGCGCTCGAGGCCCTGCAGCCGTCGGAGTCCGTGTTGGTCAACACCGCACAGGATGTCGCGCGCATCCTCGAGGCGGTCGATCGTCCCAACCTGAAGGCCTGTATCGACTTTGGCGCCATGGAAGTTGCCGGCGACACGATCGACGGCTACTTTGAGGTTTTGGGCGACAAGATCGTTCACACCCACTTTGTAGATGTGGGCGGCGGCACGACGCATCTTGCCTGGGGCGACGGCGAGCGTGATATGCGTGCCGACCTCGAGGCACTCATGCGCCACGGCTATACGGGCTATGTCTCGGCCGAGACGTGTGATGGCCGCTACTATCAGGATCCGTCCAAGGCGACGACTCAGGTTATCGAGATGTATCGCCGTGTGACAGCGGAGATGGAAGCCGAATAACTAAACTGCGCGGTTGCGCCGGAAACGCTTGGGCGGGTCTGGCGCAACGCTTTTATAGCTGGCGAGTTGTGGGGAACCCGTTGGCAGTAGCGCTCGAAATAGACAACTATTGGCGTTGTAATACCACTCGGGCGAGGAAACCGACCGTTCGCCGCAAATCTCCGTGAGTTTGGATTGGTATTAAATAACAAGCAATCATATGGCTATAATTGGTATCAGCAAGAAGCGCGATGTATAGAATTGCGCACATGTGATGGGAGGACACACATGAAGGAGACCGAGAAGATCGAGATCATGCACTTCGACCAGGAGGGCTACCTCGAGGACGGCAGGAACGTCTACGAGGCCGGCAAGAAGATGACCGCCCTGGCCGACCGCGTGCACGAGGAGGGCTACGACGCCGTCTTCCTGATGGGCGTCGGCGGCACCTGGGACGAGTTCATGCAGCTCGAGTACCTCATGAACAAGTTCGGCGACCGCGACCTCGAGGTCTACCTGATCCACGCCGCCGAGTGGAACGTCATGGGCCACAAGCGCATGACCGACAGGTCCGTCGTGCTGACCGCCTCCGAGTC
>JAXIZX010000420.1:0-3851 GCA_036303765.1 Collinsella sp.
CGCTAATGCGGGGCGAATCGTTGAGAGCGCGCGATGCCGTGGAGCGCGACACGCCGGCAGCTGCGGCAACCTCGGCAAGCGTAGGTGCGGTGCGAACTGGTTGGGTCATGGCGTCTCCTGGAGAATGCGGTCGATGTTGTCGCTGATACGGGCTGGTGCGGATACAGCTTACTATAGCGCGTCTGAACAGCGTTCATGATATCCGGTGACCGGTGTCGTTTTGCAACCAAGCCGCAATCGAATACGTCTCGTATGGGTGAGATATCAGCGGGCGTGGCGGTTGCCTACGAGCTTAAGAACGATGTCTTGAGCTGAGTTTCGATACTCAGGGTGACATAAGTGTCGCGGTTGTACAACCGGTTGCACCGTTAACCCGACCAAATCGACCGTTCAGCGGACAACCGGTTGCACAGTTTTTTGCATCGCCCGTAAGATAAGGACAACCGGTTGCACAAGAATCACTACGATGACGAAGGAGCATCACCATGGACACCATTAACGATTGGGAAAACCAAGCGCTCACCCATAGGAACCGCCTGGCACCCCATGCGTACTTTATGGGTTATGAGACCGCCGATCTCGCTGCAACGTACAGCCGCGAGCTGTCGCACGGGTTTGTCCAGCTGTCCGGCTCGTGGCAGTTCCGCCTCTTTGAGGGCCCCGCTGCCGTCTCTAACGAGGAGCTTTCCACGTACGAGCCCGAGTGGGATCACGTGGAGGTTCCGCACCTGTGGCAGGTGGACGGCTATGGCAACCTTGCCTACACCGACGAGGGTTTTCCGTTCCCGGTGGATCAGCCGTTCGTTCCCTCTGACGATCCCACGGGCGTGTACCAGCGCATCGTCAACCTTCCCGCCGTTCCTGCCGGCGCTCGCGAGATCATTCGCTTTGACGGCATCGAGAGCTATGGCGAGCTGTACGTCAACGGTCAGTTTATCGGCATGACCAAGGGTTCGCGCCTGTCTGCCGAGTTCGACGTGACCGACGCGCTTGTCGAGGGCGACAACCTGTTTGCGGTCAAGGTTCTGCAGTACAGCGATGGCAGCTATATCGAGGACCAGGACATGTGGTGGGCATCGGGCATCTTCCGCGATGTGTACCTTATGCAGCGTCCCGCCGCGCACCTGGTCGACTTTAGGTTCCGCACGCACCGCGAGGGCGATGCCGCTCTGATCACGCTCGATACGGTGGCCGAGGGCGCTACCCGCGTTGTGTATACGCTCAGCGATGGCGAGAACGTGGTGGCTACGGGCGAGTGCGTCGACGGCCATGCCGAGTGCAGCGTGACCGATGCCCACTTCTGGAATCCCGAGGATCCCTTCCTCTATGACCTTACGTTTGAGGTCTACGACGGTGACCAGGTCAGCGAGTACGTCCCGCATCGCCAGGGTCTTGCCGAGGTGACGGTCGAGGGCAATCATATCTACCTCAACGGCACTTACTTTAAGATGCATGGCGTCAACCGCCACGATCACGACGATCACAAGGGCCGCGCCGTGGGCCTCGATCGCATGTGCCGCGACCTGGAGCTCATGAAGCAGCACAACATCAACGCGGTGCGCACGTCCCACTACGCCAACGACCCGCGCTTTTACGAGCTGTGTGATGAGTATGGCATCATGCTGGTCGCCGAGACCGATATGGAGAGCCACGGCTTCGAGAATATCGGCAATATCGCCCTGGTGACCGACGACCCGGCATGGGAACCGGCCTACGTCGACCGCATTGAGCGCCTGGTGATGCAGGAGCGCAACCACGCCTGCATCATTATGTGGTCGATGGGCAACGAGAGCGGCTATGGCTGCAACATCCGCGCGATGTACGCCAAGGCTCACGAGCTCGACGGTCGTCCGGTCCACTACGAGGAGGATCGCAACGCCGATACCGTCGACGTTATCTCCACCATGTACTCCCGCGTGTCGCAGATGAACGACTTTGGTGAGCATCCATTCCCCAAGCCGCGCATCAACTGCGAGTACGGTCACTCCATGGGCAACGGCCCCGGAGGCCTGTCCGAGTATCAGGAGGTCTTCGATCGCTGGGATTGCATCCAAGGCCAGTTTATCTGGGAATGGTGCGACCACGGTTTGGCTGCTGTGACCGAGGACGGCGTTGCCTACGACATGTACGGCGGCGACAACGGCGACTACCCCAACAACAGCAACTTCTGCATCGATGGCATGGTGTTCCCTTGGCAGCAGCCGAGCCCGGGCCTCACTGAGTATGGCCAGGTCATCTGCCCGGTTCGCATGGCTTATGACACCGAGGCGGGCGAGCTGACCGTCACCAACAAGCGTTGGTTCACCACTCTCGAGGATGTCTGCCTGTCGGCCGAGACCCTGGTGGACGGCGACGTGGTCAGCCGCAAGACGCTCATGCCCGGTGCGGTTGCCCCCGGCGAGTCCGTCCAGCTGCCACTGGTGATTCATGAGGCCGCGGTAGGCGAGACCCTACTGACCGTGCGCGCCTACACCATGGCCGCTCACGTCTGGTGCGAGCCGATGTTCCAGCTGGGCGCAAGCCAGTTTGCCATCGCAAACCATCCAGCGCCGGCCATCGCCGCCCCCGTTCGTCCTGAGCTTACGGTCGAGGAGACCGAGCAGGAAATCCGCATTCGCTCCCTCAACGGCGAGCTGACCTTCAGCAAGGTAAACGGTACCGTGAGCGAGTGGAAGGCATCCGGCCGCGACGTCATGGCCTCCGGTCCCCAGGTTGGTTTTTGGCATCCGCTCGTCGATAACCACGCCCAGGAGTATGACTCGCTGTGGAAGGACAACTTCATCGATGTGATGCAGACGTCTACCCGCAAGGTTTCTTGGAAGCAGGACGGCAATGCGGTCGTCGTTACCGTGAGCCAGCGTATCGCTCCTCCCGTCCGCGCGTTCGGCATGCGCGTCGAGCTTGTCTACACCGTGCTTCCGAGCGGTCGCGTTGACCTCAAGGTTTCCGGCGAGCCCTACGGTGACTATTCGGACATCATCCCGCGCATCGGCATCTCCTTCGAGGTCCCCGGTTGCGATCGCGCCGTCGAGTGGTATGGCCACGGCCCGGGCGAGAACTATCCGGACTCGCTGCGCGCCAACCCGGTCGGTCATTACCGCACCACGGTCGACGATATGTTCACGCCCTACGTTATGCCTCAGGACTGCGCCAACCGCGAGGGTACCCGCTGGGTTGCCCTGCGCTCTAGCCACGGTGACGGTCTGGTCGTGACGCGTCCGAGCGACGCCGCTTCCAACCCGTTCTCGTTCTCGGCATGGCCCTATAGCTGCGAGGCCATCGATAACGCCAAGCACGTCTACGACCTTGTCAAGGGCGATACGGTCACGGTCAACATCAACGACCAGTTGCTCGGCCTTGGCTCGAACTCTTGGGGTTCCGAGGTGCTCGATTCCTATCGCACCCGTTTTGAGAGCTTCAGCTTTGAGGTGTCCCTGCGACCGCTGACGTCTGCCGATCTGGCTCAGGCGCTGGCACCCATTAAGGAGGCATAAGTCATGCATATCTTTAACTCGCGTGCCGATTTCGACGCCCAGATGAAGTCCGTCAAGAAGTGGATGCGTACCGGTCAGGCACTCGACGGCGTTTCTGAACTGCAGCACGATGTGGCGTACTCTATCGGCGACTCGCTGGTGTATTGGTGGGTGAACGCCCACGAGGCGGCTACTGCCGATCTGGTCGGTCACCGTCGCTACCATGCCGTGCTCGCCCCGCTCGACGGCAATCTGACCGTTGAGGTGGCTTCCAAGGCCGATCTTACCTGTACGCGCGCCTACAGCGATATCGATGATCGCGAGCGCTTTGAGGGTACGGGGGAGACCGTGACGATTCCCACCGGCGGCGTTGCCGTC
>JAXIZX010000421.1:0-1867 GCA_036303765.1 Collinsella sp.
GAGTTTGGCTGCACGCTGTTCTTTGCGGGCAACTACGCCGGCATTACGCAGACCATCCCCATCGCCATCTACTTTGAGTGGATGGGCGGCAACACCTCGGTGGCCCTCTTTTGGGTCGCCGTTGTGATTGTGTTTAGTTTCCTGGTCATCCTGTTCATCAACATGTACACCGCGCATTCGCAAAAGTATCGCGAGCGGGGCCTTTCGCGTGCGAAGCGCAAGCAGGCCAAAGAGCTCGCCGGACAGGGCGATTCGCTCGACCCGGTGGGCGGCGACGCCCTGCGTATCGATCGCGAGGCGCTGGCCGAGCTCATGCGCGAGGATGCCGCTTCGCAGGGAGGTCGATAGGCCATGTCGCTCGTTCTGGATATTAAAAAGCGCTATCCCGGGTTTATGCTCGACATGCAGCTTGAGGCCGGCGAGGAGCGTGTGGCGCTGCTCGGTGCCTCGGGTTGCGGCAAGAGCTGCACCTTGCGCTGCATTGCCGGTGTGGAGACGCCCGACGAGGGCAAGATCGTCGTCAACGGCGTGACCTTTTTTGACTCGGCGGCGGGCATCAACCTGTCGCCCCAGGAGCGAAAATGCGCCCTGCTGTTCCAAAACTATCAGCTGTTTCCCAACATGACGGTGGCCGATAACGTATGCGCCGGTGTAAAGGATGCGGGCGACGCCGCCGCGCGCAAAAAGCTCGCCGAGCGCTATCTGGGCATTTTCGGTCTGTCCGATTTTGCCGACCGCTATCCCGCGCGACTCTCGGGCGGTCAGCAACAACGTGTGGCGCTTGCCCGCATGGTGGCGGCGCATCCGGGCATTTTTATGTTCGACGAGCCCATGAGCGCACTCGATTCCTATCTTAAGAGCGCCCTCGAACAGAACATGCTCGACCTGTTCGATGTATGCAACCGCACCGTGCTCTACGTGAGCCACGACATCGACGAAGCGTGCCGCCTGTGCGGGCGCATCTGCGTGATGCACGACGGGCATGTGGAGGAGATCGGCTCCGTCGAGGACGTGGTCCGCCGTCCGCAGACGCTGGCGGCACTGCGCCTGACGGGCTGCAAGAACACAAGCCGGGCGCGCAAGATCGGCGACGAAGAAGTTGAGGCCCTCGACTGGGGCATGACCTTTAACGTGGGTCGCGAGGTTCCCGATAATGCAGCGTACCTGGGCATTCGCGCAAGCTACTTCCATGTTGACAATCGCGCGGAGCGGGGACGCAACAGCTATGATTTGCACGTGGCCCGTGTGAGCGATTCGCGCTTTGAGCGGCTGGTGCTGCTGGACGTGCCGCGTGCTGATGCGCCCACGCGTTTGCAGTGGAAGGTGAATAAGGTGAGTGTACCCGTGGAAGAGCTGCCGCAGGCGGGTGAGACTCTGCGCATGCATTTTGATGCAAGCAGGATTCATCTCGTTTGCCGATAATGCGGGGGCGATGCGGTCGAGGAGGTAGTCCTCGACCGCTTTGTTTTTCACTTCGCCGTTCGCCGATTTCTACATGACTAAACCTTATCTGTCTGATAATTAATTATCAGACAGTGAGATGCTCACATCTCGACGCTGTCGTACGCATGTCGGCGGTGTTCGTCTGGACGACAACCGTTGATATAGTTACCTTCGACGAGAAAAGGAGGGCGCGCTGATGCCGCAGAAGACATATTCGCGTCGCGTTGCGGCGCGCGCCCTGTATATGGCTCGGAGCCGCATATGAGCAGGTATGTTCACGGCTCCGGGAGAGACGACGCGCAACTAAATAATCGACCGCAAAGCAGGTTCCCCAAAATTCCGGGTTTAGGCGCGGCTGGGTTTTCGCCACCCACCGTGCAGCAATACCGTAGCTATTCATTTTTGGTTCGAGAGGGGAACCACC
>JAXIZX010000422.1:0-1765 GCA_036303765.1 Collinsella sp.
CCTCGAAGCAATACCAGTTGCCCGGATTCTCGTCGGTGCCCTCCCACGCCAGAATGTGCGTGGCGACGCGGTCCAGGAACATACGGTCGTGGCTAATGACCACCGAGCAGCCCGGGAACTCGAGCAGCGCCGCTTCGAGCGAGGACAGCGTCTCGACGTCGAGGTCGTTCGTGGGCTCGTCGAGGAGCAGCAGGTTGCCGCCCTGCTTGAGCGTGAGCGCCAGGTTCAGACGGTTGCGCTCGCCACCGGAGAGTACACCAGCGCGCTTCTGCTGGTCCTGGCCCTTAAAGCCAAAGCTCGCCACGTACGCGCGGCTGGGGACCTCGGTCTCGCCCACCATCATGTGGTCCAGGCCGTCCGAGACGACCTCCCACAGGTTCTTATCGGGGTCGATGCCGGAACGGTTCTGATCGACATAGGAGATCTTGACGGTCTCGCCCACCTCGAGCTCGCCCGAAGTCAGCGGCTCCAGGCCCACGATAGTCTTGAACAGCGTGGTCTTGCCCACACCGTTGGGGCCGATGACGCCCACGATGCCGTTGCGCGGCAGGGTGAACGATAGGTCGTCGATGAGCACACGGCCATCGAACTCCTTGTGCAGGTGATGGGCCTCGAGCACTTTGTTGCCCAGACGCGGTCCCACAGGGATGCGGATGTCGGTCCAGTCGAGCTTCTGACTTGCGCGGGCCTCGGCCTCCATCTCCTCGTAGCGAGCCAGACGGGCCTTGTTCTTGGCCTGGCGGGCCTTGGGCGAGCTGCGCACCCACTCGAGCTCGGCCTCCATGCGCTTGGCGAGTTTGGCGTCGCGGTTGCCCTGCGCCTCGATACGCGCGGCCTTGGTCTCCAGATACGTGGAGTAATTGCCCTTGTAGGGATAAAGGTGGCCACGGTCGACCTCGCAGATCCACTCGGCAACGTTATCCAGGAAGTAGCGATCGTGCGTGACGGCAAGCACCGCGCCCTGGTAGTTATGCAGGAAGTGCTCGAGCCACAGGATCGACTCAGCGTCTAGGTGGTTCGTGGGCTCGTCGAGCAGCAGCAGGTCGGGAGCCTCGAGCAGCAGCTTGCACAGGGCCACACGGCGGCGCTCGCCGCCGGAAAGTACGTTGACCGGCATGTCGGAATCGGGCAGCTGCAGGGCGTCCATGGCCTGGCCGAGCTTGGAATCGATATCCCAACCGTCGGCGGCGTCGATCTCGTCCTGGAGCTTTCCCATCTCGGCCATGAGGGCGTCCATGTCGCAATCCGGGTCGCACATCTCCTCGCCGATCTTGTTGAAGCGATCGACCTTGGCGATCATGTCGCCAAATGCCATGCGCACGTTCTCGATGACGGTCTTGTCGTCGTCGAGCGGCGGCTCCTGCTGCAGGATGCCCACGGTGTAGCCGGGGGTGAGCTTGGCATCGCCGTTGGAGACCTCCTCGATGCCGGCCATGATCTTGAGCAGGGTCGACTTGCCCATACCGTTGGGGCCCACGACGCCGATCTTGGCACCGGGGTAGAAGCTCAGGGTCACGTCGTCAAGGATCACCTTGTCGCCATGGGCCTTGCGAGCCTGATACATCTGATAAATGAACTCAGCCAATGTCAGCTTCTCCTTATCTAGCTGCGGAAATCTTCTGATCCTCCCCGTGATGGAAAATCGGAGAGGCAATCCGCGCGTTCTAATAAAAAGGGGCATGGTTGCCCACACCCCCTAATACTACCTGGGAAAAGTCCCCCGGAACATACTATGAACTGCGTACGCTAGTTTTCCGCAACCTTA
>JAXIZX010000423.1:0-2262 GCA_036303765.1 Collinsella sp.
ATGCAATCGAGAGCTGCGACATTAAGGGCTCGAGCGACGCGAGCATTCGCAACGTTGTGCCGGCACATATCGAGCGCATTACCGATGCCGCGTCGATCGAGGTCGTTGTCTGTAACGGCGGTACGGCAGGGCGACTCTACAAACGCTACTTGCAAGATCGGACGGGGTTGCCCGCCGTCGTCCTGCCCTCGACAAGTCCTGCCAATGCCGCCTGGCGCCTGGAGCGTCTTGTCGAGCGTTGGCACGAAGCCGTTGACTGGGCTGTTATTTAATTTAGATTTTTGTTTGAGCGTGGGCGCCCAGACGTTTCAGAACGCCTCGCCAGATCGGCGCGGGCACGGCTGGCTCGGCGCAAATCATGCCGTCGGCGTCGACGTTGGCGGCATTGCCGCCGCCAAGTCGCTGTGCATGCTCGACGGAGCAGCCCATGCGCACAGCGCCCACAAGCTTATCCATCGCTTCCGAAAATGGTCGGCGCAAGAGGCCCATGCGTGGGGAATGGCGAAGCGCTACGATGCCGCTGCCGGCGCAGATGGCAACGCCGCCACACCACAATTGGCCATGGCGCTCGCATGCCTTGTGCAGACGAACGGCGGCCCCACGCGCCTGCTCAGCGCCCCGTTGTGCGGCTCGAATCACGGCGTAGACACGCGTTCCCGTACTGCTAAAGCGCTCAAGCGCCCGCTCGATAGCAGTCAACGTCTCATCGTCAGCCACATCTTCAATGGCCAGCACGATGCCATCGGCAACGCCGTCGGCATTATCCGCCTTTAAGTCAACCGGGCGGGGGAGTGCGGTGCCGGAAAGCTGAGCATAGGCCGCGATGGCATCCTGCAGGTCCCAGAGCAAAAAATCAAGATCGGCGCTCTTGGGAATACTGATATACGCAATGGTTTGCAGCGTTTTTGGTACGTCGCCACGCGCGATCGTCTCCATGCCATCTCCTTTCCGGCTCGTTTCCGTTTAGGTTACACCGTCTGGCGGCGCCTCGCCGCGCTATCCTAGTGCAACCCTTACGAAAGGAACGCCATGCGTCTGCCCATGAATACCTCGCTTGCCACGCTCAAGCCCTCCGGTATCCGCCGGATCAATGCGCTCGCCGCCCAGCACCCGGGGTGCATCGCGCTCGCGCTCGGCGAGCCCGATTTTCCCACGCCCGATGTGATTAGCGCCGAGGTGACTGCTTCGTTGGGCCGCGGTGACACGCACTATCCGCCCAACAACGGTCGCCCCGCCCTGCGTGAGGCGTTATCTGCCTACATGGGGGACGCGGGCCTGGCGTTTTCCGCCGATGAGGTCATCCTGACCGACGGTGCGACCGAGGCACTGTCGGCAACATTCATGGCTATGCTCAACCCCGGCGACGAGGTCATTATTCCCACGCCGGCCTTTGGCCTGTACGAAAGCATCGTCGTGGCCAACCACGCCAAAGCAGTCTTTTTGGATACGGAGCCTGCGCAATTTCAGATTGACGAGGATGCGCTTCGTGCTTGCGTGACGCCGGCGACCAAGGCCATCGTCATCTGCTCGCCCAACAATCCTACGGGTTGCATCCTCGACGCGGCATCGCTCGACGCCGTGGCACGCGTGGCAGAGCAGGCAGGCATCTACGTGGTCTGCGACGACGTATACAACCGCTTGGTCTACGCGGACGGCTACGAGCGCTTCGCCCAGCGCCACCCGGAGCTGCGTGAGCAGACGGTAGTCATCGAGAGCTTCTCCAAGCCCTGGGCTATGACCGGCTGGCGCCTGGGCTGGCTCGCAGCAGCGGCACCCGTCATCGCCGAGATCGCCAAGGCTCACCAATACCTAGTATCGAGCGCCGTTTCCTTCGAGATGGACGCCGCAGCCCGAGCCCTCACCGTCGACCCAACCCCCATGCTCAAAGTCTACCGAGCCCGCCGCGAGCGCGTACTCGAAGCCTTAAACGCCATGGGCCTCGACGTAGTAGAGCCCGCAGGAGCCTTCTACACTTTCCCGAGCATCAAAAAGTTCGGCCTAACCAGCGAAGACTTCTGCATCAAAGCCATCAAAGAAGCAAACGTAGCCCTAGTCCCGGGAGACTGCTTCGGATCCGAAGGCCACATCCGCCTCAGCTACTGCGTTTCCGACAAAGACCTGGACGAAGGTCTCCGCCGCCTGTCCACCTTCATGTCAACCTTGTAGCCATCAGGGACGCAACATATCAGCCCACCGACTTAAGGCTTATGAGTGGGGGCGTCGGCCAACGGGAAACCGGGCTGCCCCAAAGTCACCGCAGGC
>JAXIZX010000424.1:0-3802 GCA_036303765.1 Collinsella sp.
ATGAGCGAGGACTTTGAGCCTGCCCTTGAGGAGGGCTCTACGCTCGTTCGCCTGGGCAGGGTAGTATTTAGCCCGGAGTTTGCAGTAAAATAAGGCTCTGAAGTGCGCACTGATTATCGGGGCGCCTGCACTAAACCGCGAGAGGACACAACCATGGGCTTCCTTGACGAGATTAAAAATAAGATGCACCTGGGCGGCCAGCAGGGTTACGACCAGGGTTATGGCCAGGACGACGACTACGGCTACGATGACGGCTATGACGATAGTTATCAGGGCAACGGCTACAGCGGTGCTTCGGGCGAGGGCTTCTACACCCAAGACGAGCCGAGCAACGGCCTGCTTGGTCAGACGCGCCGCGGTGAAGCTGAGTCGGTTGCCGTGTATACGCGCTCCGGTCAGCTGGTCGGCGATGACTCCCGCCATGCCACGACGTATAACCCGCCTTCGCGCTCGCAGGACAGTGTTGCGAGCGGTTATCGTCCCGGTGCCTATGACACGCCGTCGAGCTACGCCGAGAATACCCGCGCCCGTGCCGCCGCTGCACCCGCGCCTGCACCGAGCGATGCCTCGGCCTATGCGAGCAATATCATCAACGCCACGCCGCAGCTGCCGGCCTATGTCCTGCGCCCCGAGAGCTATGACGACGTGGAGACTGTGGTGCGCCGCGTTCGCACCAAGCAGCCTGTCGCACTGATTTTTGTGGGCGTACGCACCGAAGTTGCCAAGCGCGTCTTGGACTTCTCTTACGGCTTTGCCTGCGGTCTGGGTGCCACGGTCAAGGAGGTGGGCGACCGCGTGTTCATGGTGCTGCCCGCCGGTTGCGAGGTCAAAGATTCCGATCTCAAGAAGCTTCGTGCCGACGGCTACCTTAAGTAAAGACAAGACGAGGAGATTCCCATCAACATCTACACTATCGTCCAGCTGGTCAACACGCTGTTCAACTTCTATTCCACGCTCATTGTCGTCTACTGCTTTATGACGTGGATTCCCATGAAGCAGGGTGGTTTGCTTCAGGATATTGCTGCGGTGCTTGATAGCGTGTGCGGTCCGTGGCTCAACCTGTTCCGTCGTTTCATCCCGCCGATGGGCGGTATCGATTTTTCGCCGGTCGTTGCGATTATTGCGTTGCAGTTGGTGCAGAGGCTGGTTCTGCAGCTTCTTATAGGTATACTCGTGTAGAACTGTCTTAGTAACTTACGTCGGGCGTGTAGCGCCGAGGCGATGAAAAAGGAGACTTGTTATGGCTATTACCCCTGCAGACATCCAGGCTCAGACTTTCTCTGAGGCCAAGCGTGGCTACGATCCTGCCGAGGTCGACGTCTTCTTGGAGACGCTGTCCTCCGAGGTTGACGCTATGCTCGCTAAGATCGTCGACCTTAAGGGTCGTCTGACTGCTACCGAGCAGCAGCTTGCCGATGCGCAGGCTCAGCTTGCCCAGGCTCAGGATGCCACCGCCCAGGCCGTTCCTGCCGCCCCCGTGCCTGCTCCCGCCCCTGACTTCTCCGCTCAGGAGCGCCAGATTTCCGCTGCCCTGATCGCTGCCCAGCAGACCGCTGAGACCATCGTCAACGATGCCAACGAGAACGCTGAGCGTATCCGCAACGAGGCTGACGCCAAGGCCCGCGAGGTTATCCGCCAGGCTCTGACCGAGAAGCAGGCCGAGCTCGAGGAGATCGATCGTCTCAAGGCTTCCCGTGAGGAGTTCAAGGCAGAGTATCTCAAGCTCATCCAGCACTTCATGGACGATGCCCAGAATTCCTTCCCGGCCGATCTGATGGCTTCCACGCCGGTCGGTTCTGCCGCTTCTCCTGCAGTGACTGTTCCCGCCGAGCCGCTGCCCGTCGCTGACCCGGTTGTCCCCGTGGCCGATCCCTTCGCCCCGATCGACAACTTTGCTGCCGACGACCTGGACTAACATTCGGCCTACAATTTAGTGCCTAGAAAGGACCCGCAGCTTGCGGGTCCTTTTTTATGACTGTGCTGGAGTGCGTAACATAAAAAACCGAGCCCTGCACATAATGGCGCAGAACTCGGCGAACGGGTGAGCGGTCAAGGGTAGGTTTTAAGGCATGTCCCAAAATCTACTTGAGGAGGAAGTCGGAGAGGGGAATGGTACGGGCCTCGCGATGCTCGGAATCGGCGATGTGGTCGGCAGGATATCCGCAGACGAGCATGTGATAGGGATAGACGCCCTCGGGCAGGTTGAACTGCTCCTGTGCCACCTCGGGCTTAAAATGGCATACCCAGCACGTTCCCAGGCCCTGCTCGGTGGCCTCCATCATCATCTGATCGCAGACGATCGAAGTATCGATGGCACTCGAGTTCATCTGATCATACGGGCGCACCCAGGCATCATCGGTAACGCTGCAAATAAGGAAGATAAGCGGAGCGCCAAAGATAGACCCATCACGAGCAAACCGAGGCTGACAAGCAGCAGCCTTCTCCAGAAGCTCAGGCGTATCCAACACCATCACACGAGAAGGATGATTATTGCAAGCAGAAGGAGCAATACGCCCAGTCTCAACAATGGCATCCACCACAGCCTGCTCCACAGCCCGATCTTCAAACTCACGACAAGAATACCGACCCCGAGCCAGATCCAAATAACTCACAACCAAGCCCTCCAAATTCAGTGTATCAACCCAAAGCAAAACAAAGGGTACCCAAAGCCCGATCCAGCCAAACGTTTAAGGCGGTCCCAAAGTTCCCAATCGGGCTCAAAGGCCCTGTCAACAAAAGCCTCATCGCTTTCAAAGTATCAGCCAAAGTTCCCAATGGTGGTACGTAAGGCGAAGGGCCGGCCACGGTTTGCTTTCGAACGACTCTGCAAAGCAGCCGGAGTGAGAAAGCAAACCGTGGCCGGCCCTTCGCCGCCGGGACACGTACCCCCAATTAACTGTTCTTCATGACAATCGAATCCACAACATCGGCCACATTCTCACAGCAGTCAGCGCAGTACTCCAGGAAGGCGTACACGTCACGCCAGGCGATGACCTCGAGCGGGTCCTTGCCGTTAACGTGCAGGTTGCGCATGGCGTTGATATAGAGCTCGTCGGCTTCGGACTCGATGGTGTTGATCTGGATGACGAGTTCGCGCAGGGTCTTGGACTTGCGGTAGTTGGGCAGCTCGACCATCAGGTCTTTCATGGCGCGGCAGGCGTCAGTCACCTTGTGGGCGATGACGATGGCGTCGGGATGGATGCTCTGGATGTTGGTGAAGTAGACGCGCTGCACGACGCCCTCGATGCGGTCGAGTACGGTGTCGAGTGAGCAGCTCATCAGATCCAGATCCTCGCGCTCGAGCGGGGTGATAAAGGCGGTGAGCAAGGCGTCTTCGAGCTCATGGTGCTTCTTGTCGGCCGCATGCTCAATCGCATGCATCTTATCGAGCATGTCGTGGATCTGCGCGGGGTCAAAGTTCTCAAAAATCTTGGTGAGCAGCTCGGCTGCCTGAACGGCGAGGTCGGCGCAGGCAACGTAGTTATCAAAGTAGAACGAATCGGGTTTCTTTGCCATGGGTGGGTCCTTTCGAGGCGAAGACGGGTGGGCGAAGTGTTGCGGTCCGGATGGACGCTCGGTTTGATTAGAGGAACATCATGAACAGCTTGGCCATGACAAAGCTGATGAGTCCGCAGGCAGGGAAGGTGAAGAACCAGGTGAACATCATGTCCTTGACGACGCCGAAGTTGATGGCCGAGAGGCGCTTGACGGCACCGACGCCCATGATGGCGCAGGTCTTGATGTGTGTGGAGGACACGGGGATGCCGGTAAGGGTGGCAAGCAGCAGGTTCGCGGCGCCCGC
>JAXIZX010000425.1:0-1788 GCA_036303765.1 Collinsella sp.
ACCCGGTAGCTAAGGCCAGGCGCGGCGATGGTACTGCACTCGAGAGGGTGTGGGAGAGTAGCACGCCGCCGCTTCACATGTTGGGGGTTCCCGTCGAGCATCCTGCTCCGGGACCCCCATTTTTTATCCCCGAATCTTTTGTTCCTCCTCCCGGTTCTTCCGGCTGACCCCATGCGGGTTCCCGGAAGGGCTTTTTTATTTCCCGTATTTCCTTCTTCCTTCCGGGACTCCCGTGGGGCTTGGCTTCCGGGGACCCCGTCTTTCCATCCTTGATTTCCATCTGATTCCCAGGTCTCCCGCAGGGGCATGGAAATCCTTTCCACTCCTGGTTTTTTCTCTTCGGCGCCGCGGATTCCTGTTAGAAGACCGGAAAAACTATGGTTTTGGGACCTCGTGTGTGTCCCATGCATCAAAGCGCTTAGACTGGTCTTATGGCAAGAGTTACGGTGTATGACGTTGCAGAGAAGGCGGGTGTGTCTACCGCGACGGTCTCCTTCGCCTTCAGGCATCCCGACAAAGTGAAGGATGATACCAAGGCCAAGGTCCTCAGGGTCGCCGATGAGCTTGGCTACGTTCCCAGCGGCAACGCACGTAGCCTTGCCAAAGGCAGGACGGGCACGTTGGGCATGTACGCGTTCGATATGCTGCTGGAGAAGCCGCAGGGGAGTGGTCTCGAAGAAGATAGGTCCGATGTATCCTCCATGCCGGCCAGTATGTCCGATGACGACGAGCCAGACGTTCTCACTTATCCTCTATACGTTGACGAGGTGCTCCGTGGTTTCGAGCTTGAATGCTGGAAAAGCGGCAAGGGCATGCTCATGGGGGCTGCGTTGGCGAGGGACGACCATAAGTCGGTGACCGACATCGCCGGGCGGGTCGATGGGCTGGCTCTGATGCCGAGCGGATATAACAACAGACTTCCCCTCGCCATGCTGGCGAAGACCGTCCCGCTTGTGATGGTGGGTGTGTTCGACGAGAACCTGCCTGCCGCGTACCTGCAATGCGATAACGCATCGGGCATGAGGCAGATCGTCGACCATCTTGTAGACGTCCATCATGTCGACGAGATGGCGTTCGTCGGCGGCTTCGATTCGGACGACGTCGTCGCCCGTTACGTCGCCTTCCGGAAATGCCTCGAGGAACGTGGTCTCGATTCCAGCGACGCGCTGTTGGATGACTCCTTCGCCACGTCCGATGAATACATGGTGGGTTTGTGCGAGGCGATAGGATCCGGCAGACTGCCGCAGGCCTTGGTCTGCGGCACGGACCAGACCGCCTTCGGCGTGATCAGACTCCTCGAGGAGGCCGGTGCCCGGGTTCCCGACGACGTCATCGTCACCGGATTCGACGGAATCCTCGCCGGACGGCTGATGGAACCGCAGCTGACGACCGTCCGCCAGCCCATGGAGGACATGGGGCGCGAGGCGGCTCGCATGCTGCTTTCCAGGAACGGGGAGCCTTGGGAGAAGGCTGAAAGACGAGTACTCCCGGTTCGCCTCATTGTGCGCGGCAGCTGCGGATGCAATCAAAAAATCTAAGCGCATAAATCATATGGGCGTGTCGCCTTGACTTCCTTAAATCTAAGCGCTTAAATTGTAATATCAATCTAAGCGGTTAGATTGATATGAATCAAAGGAGATTTCAATGAGGAAGCCATTTTTCAAAGCGGTCGTGGCCGGCATGGCCAGTGTGGCGATGATTGCCGGTATGTCCGCGTGCGGACGGTCCGCGAACAACGCGGATTCCGATTCCGATGCGGTCAAGACCATCGATTCAAGCAAGGCCACC
>JAXIZX010000426.1:0-1554 GCA_036303765.1 Collinsella sp.
GCTCCCAGAGCAACGCCGGCAACGACGCCGGCAGAAACACTCGGCTTGTTCATCTAGAGCTCCTTTTGCAGATAAAGGCCATGGTCATAAAATCCAAGATGGCGATAGTACTCGCGCGTACCAATCGCGCTGATCACGTTGATGCGCGCATAGCCGGCATCCCGGGCAATCTCGCACGCACGCTCTACGAGCAAACGCCCCAACCCGTGATGCTGCGCCGCCTGGTCCTGGCCACCCACGCGTGCCGCCATGCCATACACGTGCACCTCGCGAATCATCGCCTCGTCCGGCGTCGTCGGCAACTCGTCCGCATGCGCGGCAACAAACGAATGGTCGGGCAGCGACAACCGCAAAAAGCCCGCGATCTTGCCCTGCGGCGTCACCCACTGCAAAAAGCGCTCGTAAGTCACTGGCGTCTCGTACGCCACTTCCTCATCAAGAGATAGCTCATCCAAGTCGGCACCCGCCGTACTGATCTCGCGATAGCGAATCTCGCGCACCGTCGCACCATCACCCCGAGCAGCCAGACGGTTCTCAACGAGCTGACGCAGGTTGGGTTTCTTGTTGCCCACCATAATGTCGTCGGAACTAAAGTCGCGGATCATGCGACTGATACGGCAGAACGCCGGCGTCACCACGATGTCGTCGGCCAGCACATCGAGCAGCTCTTCCTCGGTATAGGGACGCCACTCGCCGCGCTCATAGCAGCCCACCAGACGCGAGCCCTCGATGAGCGCACACGGGTAGACCTTGACCTCGTCGGGCATAAAGGCCCCTTCGGTCATAAAGCGTTCGTAGTCGCGCTTATCCCCCTCCGGCGTGGCGCCCAGCAGGTTAAGCATAAAATGCGCATGGATCTTAAAGCCAAACAGGCGCGCAAGCGAAAACGCCCGTTCAATCTGCGCCACCGAAATGCGACGCTCGTTGATATCGAGCAGGTGCTGGTCGAGGCTCTGGATACCCATCTGGATCTTGGTGCAGCCCAGGCGGCGGATGAGCGTAAGCGCCTGCGGCGTTACGGCATCGGGGCGCGTCTCGATAACGAGTCCCACCACGCGATGCTTCGCCGTCTCGTTGATGCGCTGCTGACGCTCGAGCTCCTCCATCGTGGTCGTCTGCCACTCAGTGACCTTGTCCCACGGCGTACCGGGACCGTACAGACGACGCACCGCACGGTTATAGCCGCCCACGGCAGCATCCACACGCCCCTGCTCGTCGGCAACGCCGGCAGCAAGCTCGACCTCGTCTGTCGCAATGCCGGCGGCCCGATAGCGCTCACGGCGCTCTGCTACCACAGGCGGCAGGGCATCGGCGGGAGCGTCATCGAGCAGACGCCCCGCCTCGGCACGACTGATGCCCGGACGCGCCAACATGGGGTTAGCCGCCACACCAGCCACGGCATCGTCATTGAGCGCACGGAAAAGCTCCGACATAAACCACGGCTGATACCCTTGCGGATAGTCGCTCCAGGTGCCACCGAGCACGATGAGCTCACTCTTATCGGTTGCGTGCCCCATCTGCGAAAGCGCGGTCAGACGAGCGCTCACCTGCAGA
>JAXIZX010000427.1:0-3427 GCA_036303765.1 Collinsella sp.
AGATCCGGGTCGTTCTTCTTACGCAGCTCCATAATGGGCACCTTGACATCCTTGCCAAAGGTCTCCACGAGCTTCTGATACAGCTCCTCGCCGCGCTCGTCACCAAAGGCGAGCTTGAGACTCGCATGGTTGAAGGGCACGGGCATAAGGGTACCGTTGATGTTGGCGAGCACCTTGTGCTGATAATCCGTCCACTTGGTAAAGCGCGACAGGAAATTGTGCACGCGCTCGTTAAAGGTGTGATAGATATGCGGACCGTACTCGTGAATCAGGATTCCGGCCTCGTCAGTGCAGTCATAGGCATTGCCCGCAATGTGGCTACGGCGCTCCAAAACGGCAACACGATAGCCGATGGTCTCGGCAAGACGGCGGGCGCAAACGGCACCGGCATATCCAGCACCGACGACAATCATGTCGTACGCGCCGGCGTTAAAGCCTTCAGGCAGGCCTGAGGTAATCTGCATCGATACTCCTTGTCAAAAGCCACGGGCTCGTTAGCTGGGCTTTTCTCGAACATTCTTCGAGACATATTTATCAGAGCGATTATAGCGCTAATGCGTCCTATAATGAGCTTGCCACACAAGGAAAGCTCAAGCACCGCGGCGTACATAATTGAAAGGTAAACCCGCTAGCAGCGGGTTTATTCGTGAACAGCCGGGTGCCTGGAGCTTAGCGAAACGCTTGTAAGGAGTAACATGAGCGATTTCCTAAACCGTATGAAGTCTGCCGCCAAGGCCGACCTTAAGACGATCGTCCTGCCCGAGGGCGAGGATCCGCGCACTATCGTCGCGGCCACCAAAATCATCGAGGAGGGCCTGGCAAAGATCGTCATCCTGGGCAACCCCGACGAGATCAACGTTCCCGGCGCTACCGTCATCGACCCGCGCAATGCCGAGAAGCACGAGGAGTATGCGCAGAAGTTTGCTGAGCTCCGCGCCAAGAAGGGCGTTACCATCGAGCAGGCTCGCGCCCAGGTGATGGACGCCACCTACTTTGGCACCATGATGGTCAAGATGGGCGACGCCGACGGCCTGGTCTCCGGCGCCTGCCACTCCACCGCCGACACCCTGCGCCCTGCACTTCAGATCCTCAAGACCGCCCCGGGCACCAAGCTGGTCTCGGCCTTCTTCGTGATGTGCACCGACACCCCGCAGTTCGGCACCGACGGCACGCTGATCTTCGCCGACTGCGGCCTCAACATCAACCCGTCCTCCGACGAGCTCTCCGAGATCGCCATCGCCTCCGCTCACTCCTGGTCCACCTTCATGGGCAACGTTGAGCCGCACGTGGCCATGCTCTCCTACTCCACCATGGGCTCCGCCGGCGGCGAGGTCGCCAAGAAGGTCCAAGAGGCCGTAAAGTTCTGCAAGGAGAAGGCTCCCGAGCTCGCCATCGACGGCGACCTGCAGCTCGATGCCGCTATCGTCCCCACTGTCGCCCAGCTCAAGGCTCCCGGCTCCTCCGTCGCCGGTAAGGCTAACGTGCTGGTGTTCCCCGACCTCGAGGCCGGCAACATCGGCTACAAGCTGGTCCAGCGCTTCGCCGGTGCTGACGCCTACGGCCCCATCCTGCAGGGCATCGCCAAGCCGGTTAACGACCTTTCGCGCGGCTGCTCTGCCGACGACATCGTGGGTGTCGTGGCCATCACCGCCGTCCAGGCTCAGATGGCTGAGTAGCGAACATATCCCCTCGGGACCCTACAGGGTAAAGCTCTGAAAACGTCCTCGGACATGCATGAAACCCCCGCTGCACACTTCGTGCGGCGGGGGTTTCATGCGTCCTGCGGAATATTTTCAGAGCTTTACCCTGTAGGGTCCCTGCCGCCACGTAGCAATCAGGGAATCCGGGGTGGACGGCGGCTTGGCTACGAGCTGGAGCTGAAAATCTGAATGGATGGGTGCCGTTGCTGGGAGCGCAGGCGTTGCTGATGATGATCACTTTGGAGATTGAAAGGCCGGTGGGCTTCGGCGGTTGTTGTGCCGGAAACTACATCCCAGTTTGGAGGCGGATTGTGGGATGTGGCTTCCGCTTGGGGCCTGTTTGGGAAACCGTGGGACGGAATTATGCTTTATTGTGGGTCGCACTTTCCGCAACGTGCCTCAACCGGAAAGCGTGTCCCAGTATTTGCGCTCGAAATGGGATGGGGTTTCCGCCGTCCGCCTGCTAGTAAAAAAGGTCTCCGGAGCTGTTGCTCTGGAGGCCTTTCGTTTACTTGCAAATGCGCGCGTTAGTTGTTCTTGGTCAGACGCTCGACGTCGTGGGCGATCATGTATTCCTCGTCGGTGGGGATGACCATGACCGTGACGGCGGAACCGGCGGCACTGATGACCTGCGGGCCGTTGCCCACGGCTTCGCGGTTCTTGTTGTTGTCGATGCGCACGCCCAGCCACTCGAAACAGTCGCAGAAGGCCTTGCGGATCGACCAGTCGTTCTCGCCGATGCCGGCGGTAAAGGTGATGGTATCCACGCCCGCCATGGAAGCGATCATGGAACCGGCCTGCTGCATGGCCTTGTAGGCGAACATATCGAAGGCGAGCAGGCAGCGCTCGTCGCCCTCAGAGGCACGCGTACGGATGTCACGGGCATCGTTGGAGATACCCGAGATGGCAAGCAGACCGGACTGCTTGTTCATCATGTCATCGACTTCCTGGTAGCTGTAGCCGCCCTCGCGCTGCAGGTAGCACACGGTAGCCGGGTCGATGGAGCCGCAGCGGGTTCCCATCATCAGGCCGTCGAGCGGTGTGAGACCCATCGTGGTGTCGCGGCACACGCCGTCCTCGATGGCGGCGAGCGAAGCGCCATTGCCCAGATGGCACGAAAGCAGACGGTGGCAGCACGAGCCCAGGATCTCCTTGGCCATCATCCACTCGTAGCGGTGGCTCGTACCGTGGGCGCCGTACTTGCGCACGTGGTACTTGTCGCACACGTCCTTGGGCAGGGCGTAGGTGTAGGCAACCTCGGGCATGGTCATGTGGAACGAGGTGTCGAAGACGGCCACGTTGGGCAGCTCCGGATACTTCTCGCGGCAATACTCAATCGCCGCGGCCTCGCCGTAGTTGTGCAGCGGGGCGAGCGGGGCCACCTCAAGGATCTTAGCCATGACCTCATCGTCAACGACCGCGGAATCATCGAAGTGCCAGCCGCCCTGAACGATGCGATGCCCAATGCCATCAATCGTAAAGTCGGTCTTCTCGAGCTCCTCGAGCACGCGAGCGATAGCAGAGCGATGATCGGGGAAGGGAACCTCCTCGGTCTGTTTGGCGCCACCGTTCTCGGAGTGGCCAAAGATACCCATGTCCGAGCCGATACGTTCGCAGTTGCCCTTGGCGAAAACCTCGCGGGTATCGGTATCCAGAAGCTGATATTTAAGGCTTGAGCTGCCGGCGTTGACAACAAGTACGTTCATGAGACTCCTTTGCAGTGCAAT
>JAXIZX010000428.1:0-1733 GCA_036303765.1 Collinsella sp.
CAAAGCCGCCGAGCATATCGGCAATCATGAAGGGGATGCAGCTGCTCCACGGCACCAGGCCGACGATGCACTGGGCAAGCACCATGGCGGGGTTCATGCACACGGCACCGCCAAAGACAAACAGGCAGACCGAGATGCCAAAAGACCAAGTGGTGATGGCAAACATGTGGCCGGAGCCCTGATACTTGGTGCCCTTGAGCACCGTATCGCAGTGCACGCCCACGCCAAAGATGATCATGAGGGCAGTTGCGCCGAATTCGCAGAGGAGTTTGGTAAGCATAAAACCTTATCTTTCTTGTCGGTTATAAACGATTCGTTTAGGCCGCGCACTAGTGCTGCGCGACGACAACACCCAGGCCATCGGGAATGACGGCCACCTTGGCGTCAGCACCCTTCATCTCAAAGGCGAGCTTGAGCGCCTCCTCGAGGGTGTTAACCGGCGTCATGTGCATATCTTTAATCATCTGGTGATCGCACAGGTCGGTAACCATGATCACAGGGTGATGTGCCAGGATGCGGGCGAAAATCTGGCTCGTCCACTGATCGGGCAGGGTCTCGTCCTTGGGACGATCGATGCAGGCACGCTCAAACTCTGCCGGATCGTTGTCAGCGATGTTGTGATAGAAGCCCTCGCCACCGTGACCGTCGGCACAACCGGCAACGTCGATAATCACACCGCCCTCGGGAAGCGTGGCCTCGGCAGAGCACATGCCCTTCACGGCCTGGTAGATGTTCTGGTCGAGTGGGTAGCCGCCGTTGGTGGTGATGGCAATCTCGCACTCGACGGGCTCAACGCCGGCAAGGCTCTTCACGAACTCGCAGCCAGCCTCGTGTGCCTTATGGATGTCGCCTGCAAAGGAGCCGATAACCTCATGCTTGCCGTTAAGCACAACGTTAAGCACAAAGGCAAGGTGAGCCATCTCGGCAGCGGCAAACATGTCCTCGCTCACGTGGTTGTGGCACAGGTTGCCGGCACGCGAATGGGAATCGTTCACAAACTGACCGTTGTGGTTGTACATGATGGTCTTGTAGCTGGCGATGCCAGGCAAGACGGACTTGCGGCTACCAGAGAAACCGGCAAAGAAGTGCGGCTCAATAAAGCCCTCGGCAAGCAGCAGATCGCAATCGGCGGCAATCTTGTTGATGATGCACTCGCCACCAGAAGGCAGGGTGCCGATCTTTTTCATCATGCTGTCGTCAGTCGCGACGTGCATAACGATTTCCTCGTTGGCAACGATCTCCTCGCCATACTTGTTGACAAGTTCCTCGTGCGTCGACGGACGATGCATACCCGTAGCAACCAGAATGCGAACGCGCGCCTCAGGCGCAGCAGAGTGGATGTGATGCAGCAGAATAGGCATCGTCACACGCGAGGGAACGGGACGCGTATGATCGGAGCTAATGATGACAATATCCTTCTTGCCAGCACAAAGCTCCTCGAGCGAAGGTGAGCCATAAGGGTTGGCAAGCGACTCCTCTACCAGTTCTTCCTGCGATTTCGTGGTCTTAAACTCGTTTTGATGACCTTCCATCACACCCGCGAAGTTCTTATCCTCGAGCTCCAGATGCAACGTCTTGTGGTCAAACGGCAGTTCACATTCAAACAATGACGAGCGCCCTCTTCCTTTCAACTGACACACTAGATAAACCGTTGGAAGGATACGCCGCTCACCGAAAAACTCCACCGTCCACCGACTCATTAACACAACGTTCATATTTGCCCCATAACAAAA
>JAXIZX010000429.1:0-9720 GCA_036303765.1 Collinsella sp.
ACATGATGCCGTCAGAAGGCTTCAGAATCATCGGGTAAGGAAAATCGATCTGGTCGAGCACTTCGGCAGGCGCCTCACCCTGGGCATTGAGCATCGCCTTGGTAAAGGTAAACGTGTGCGGATAGGGCACGCCATGTTTCTCGCACAGCTCGTAGAAGATCTCCTTCTTCTGGCACTGCTCGAGCATGCTGTAGGGCGCGTAGGGAGCGACGATGTTGTCCGCCAGCTCATGAGCATCCTTGGCCTGAGCCACGAGGGCAACATAGTTGTCGCCACAGCCCACAAGGACAATCGTCTTGTCGGCATGCGCTTGGGCAATGCCGTTGACGGTTTTGAGCATCACGGGCATGGTGTCGATATCCACGTTGGGAGTGTAGTCGATAATCTGGCTGCGGTACGCGGGACCCGTCTGATACTTGCCAAAGACCAGACTCTTGACCTGGTACTCCTCGTAGAAGGCGCGCGCCACCGAATAGGCGTTGATGTCGCCACCGAGCAGCACGGGAATGAACTCGCGCTCTGTAAATTGCAATGCCATGGAAACTTCCTATCATGAACTGCCCACACAATGGGCGGTCTTTGCGCAACTGATTTATTCTAGCGTGCCAAGCCGCCGGCGCCCAAAGCTCCACCGTATCTATGGCAATCGACGTAATCGTCCAGCACGAAGGCCAGCACGAAGACGGCGCTCACCGTTGTATGACAATGGGCAATGAACCTACCATTGTTGTAGGATTCAGCGTATTGACATCCTCGAGCGAAAGGCGCACACGTGCCCCAAGACCATCCGACCGATAATCCCATCCTCAATGCTGCGAAGCGCGAGCTGGTGGAACGTGCGAAAGCGACCGCTCCCCTGTGCACGGCAAACGACGCCTACAACGGACCCGCCCGCATCGTCTCAATCAACACGTCGGCACACAAGGGCACGCGCAAGTCACCCGTCGCCGATGGACACGACACCGTTATAGAGCAATTTGGTCTCGCCACCGATGCACACGCCGGACATTGGCACCGTCAGGTCTCTTTTTTAGCCGCGGAGTCCATCCAGACGGCGCAGGCACGCGGGCTCGACGTACACGAGGGTGACTTTGGGGAGAACTTCACAACCCGGGGCATCAACCTGCTCTCGCTCCCCTTGGGCACGCAGCTCAAGCTTGGCAGCGAGGTGCTTGTCGAAATCAGCCAAATCGGCAAGGCCTGCCACACACGCTGCGCCATCTACTATCTCGCCGGCGACTGCATCTTTCCCCACGAGGGCGTTTTCGGCGTGGTACTAAAGGGCGGAGAGGTCTACGCCGGCGACGATATCCAGGTAATCAAACTCGGCGACGGCACCTGTTCGTTCACCCCTGCCGAGGCGCTCGAAGAGATTGAGCAGGCTCGTCAGGAGGGCGCGCTGTAGCTGTAAAACCCCACGTTGAGATAGCTTTATAGCCCAAAACTCCTCTCAAACAGACCCCTGTAACGTTAAAGTTGAACTCTATGGTTTCTCAACAATTCATCATAACTGCAGGTCAAAGCCAAAGCCTCAAGTTCAACTTGACCCTTTGGAACCTTTAAGGTTCAAGTTGAGGTCGAAAGCAGTAGTAGAATACCGTTCGAACCATAACCTACGATTGATTGCAGAGGGACTGGATGCAGCATTCGAATCATCGCACCGCAGCGCTCATTGCGTCGAAGCCGGCTCGTATCATCACGAGCGCCGCGCTCGCCGTTGCGCTGACGGCCACGCCGATGCTCTCCCCCGTTGCGGCGTATGCCGCCTCGCAGGCAACGCAGGACCAGCTTTCCGCAGCCCAGCAGAAGATCGAAGCCGCCACGAGCGCCTACAACGACGCCCGCACCAAACTCGATGACCTGCAAAAGCAGATTGACTCCAATGAGGCAAGCATCGAGGAAATCGAGGCCAAGCTTCCCGAGCAGCAGGCCAAGGCAAGCTCCGCCATGCGCGATCTGTACAAGTATCAGAAGGGCACCAATCCCATCGTGAGCTTCCTGGTCAACGCGCAGAGCCTGGGTGAGTTCATCACGACCTGCAAATACACCAACCAGATCACGAGCTCGAGCGTCGACGAGATCGAAGAGCTCAATAACATGCAAACCGAACTCGAGCAGAACAAGGCTGAGCTCCAGCAGGCCAAGTCTCAGCTTGAGGCTGAGCAGAAAAACGCCGAGGATGCGCTGGCGCAGGCCCAGCAGCTCCGCAGCGAGGCACAGGCAAAAGCCGAGCAGGAAAATGCCGCCGAGCTTGCCAAGCTTGAGGCCGATAAGGCCGCTGCCGCCGAGAAGCTCTCGGGCGAGGGCGTAAGCGGCAGCAATTCCAGCAGCCAGGCCAACAACGCCAACACCACCATCGACACCACGCCGAACAACTCGAACAGCGGCAACTCCGATTACGACTCGTTCATTAATGAGTGGACGAGCCGCATCGACAACTACCTTGCCGGCTCCCCCATGGCAGGTCAGGGCTATAACTTTGCCGTTGCCGCCTGGAACACCGGCGTCGACCCTCGCTGGTCCCCCGCCATCGCCTGCATCGAGAGCACCAAGGGTGCTTATTGCGCCAATTCTTACAACGCCTGGGGCTGGAGCGCCCGTGGCGGCGGTTGGCGCAGCTTTGGCAGCTGGAGCGAGGGCATCTCCGCTCACGTTGCCTATCTGGGCGCCAACTACGGCTCCACCCTTACCCCGGCAGCGGCCAAAAAGTACTGCCCGCCCACGTGGCAGGACTGGTACAACAAAGTCGCCGCTCAGATGAACCGCATCTAAGTGCAACTGCAAAGGGCCCCAATGGGGCCCTTTTCTTTTAGGTAGCGGAGGTATCGACGACGCCGGTCGCATTGGCAACCGCGACTATGACGATCATGCATAGGAGCAGCACACCCAATGCCTTGAGCCAGAGTTTCGCGAGCTTCTTGCCGCGATAGCTGTCGAGCAATGCGAATCGCCGACGAAGACGGCGCTTATCGAGCAGCGCAAAATGCATAAGCACCATAAGGCTATCGACAAAGAAAAAATACTCGATGATGAGAAGCCACGTCGGGTAGCTTTGGTTTGCTCCGGTGGGGTGAAAGACGGCAAAGTGACTTCCGACAAAGAACACAAGCAGCGAGAAGCAGACGAGCGTATTCCAAATGCGCCCCAGAGACTCCGGAACGCGAGAGAGCAGACCACATGCAGCGGAGGCGGCGGGCCTAGGAAGCCCTGCGGGGTTTCGGGGCCCTTGGGGCGTCAACACCGTCTCCGAGGCCGGAGTACGGACAGGCGCAGGAGGCCGCACGGGGCGACTCAGATCGTATGCCGCGCGCGTCGCCCGTCCCAACGCTTCCGCACTCGCAAAACGCTTGACCGGGTCGAGCGCCATCGACATGCAGACGACATCGGCAAGTGGAGTGGGAATGCCGCGCGCCTCGCATTGCTCGCGCATGTCGAGCCCTGGTTTAGGGTCGACTCCCGTCAAGCAGAAGAACAACAGGGCGCCAAGCGCGTAGACGTCGCTGCGCACACTCGTCTGCCCAAACCCATACTGCTCGGGCGGCGCATAGGGTCGCGTCCCAAACTTGACGGTATCGGCATCGGCGCCGTCGCGCCATACGCGAGCGATCCCCAAGTCGATAATCACCAGCGATGAAAATGTCAGGCCGTCATCAGGCGTATAGTTGGCACCTGTCACGATGATATTCGACGGCTTGAGGTCACGATGGATCACCGGCGCCGACGTCTCCCCCGCTATTGCAAAACCGGCGTGGAGCTCGCCCACGGCATCGCATAAGGCAGGATACAATTCACGCGCATAATCGGGGGTGGCTCCCAGACGGTCCACCAGCGCCCCGAGCGTCTCCCCTTCGATGTATTCCATAACCACGTTGAGCTCGTCGCCCACACGACGACAATCGACGATTCTGGGCAGGTGCTCAAAACGCCTGCCTGCCCGCTGAGCGGCAAACAGACGCTCGTATGCCCCGCCGATTTGAGCCGAAGCATCGATGCGTTTACGGACAAAGGGGCCGAGCGAACCACCGCCGGTTCCTTCAAAGTACACGAGCTCGGTTGTTTCAACGGTCGAGCGCTTAAGTACACGCTCCACGCGATAGCTGTCGTCGCGATCGAGCGACGCCAGGTGCTCGGCAAGCGCTGCGGTCAGCTCGTCATCGGAATATGTTGGGCTCTGAGTATCCATAGCCTCCATCATAGCGCAGGGCGCAGACACCCCATGGCATCCGCGCCCCGTTCGTTTGCATCGTTGTTCGACAGCTCTACCGGCTCAGATATCAGCCGCTAACTCACCGTCTCCTCGCCAAAGCGATACAGTTCCTCGTTGACCTTTTGGAGACTGCACCCGCGATCGATGCAAAAGATGATAATCGCATCGCGGCGGTCCTTGCAGTTAAGGACGCTTACCCCGGCAGCCTTCAGCGCACGGTTGGTCTCTTTGAGCGTCAGCGCCATCGCAAAGGCAATCTGCAGCACCTTATTGCGACTCGGATGACGCGCACCGGTAAAGATCTGATAGCCAAAGGTCTCATTGAGATCAGCCATACGGACCACGCGCGAGCGCTCCAAGCCCTTTTCCTGCAGTAGCTGCTTCAGGTAGTCCGAAAGCGACGGGGCGGCAAAGTCGTGCTCCCTGATATAGTCATCGATGTTCGGCGCATCGAGAAGCTCATTGAGCAACTCCTCGGTCAGCTTTTTATCGGACATACGACTTCACCTCCCCCAGTGCATGCAACATGCTAGAAACCGCTTACGTCCGAACGCTCCCAGCTAGCAACCTGGTCGGGAGACACCGTACCCAGCGCCTCGAACTTCCAGGAGCCGCCCGCCTTCAGATGATTGGTGTTTGCAAGAGCCGTTCCAACCTGGTTGCCATCGGCATCATACAGAACATATTCAATCTGAATGTAGCTCTTTTCCTTGTCCGTGTTATTGGTCAGGGTGCCCGTGATCTTATAGGTAAACTGATTGGAAGTGTCTTCAGCCTCGTCAGCAATGGTATACGGTTCTTGCGGTTCTTTTTGCTCCTCAGCCTGCCGTGTCGTCTCGGCAGGTTTTGCCGAATCGCTCGCAGACGAATCGGTTGAGTTGCCGCCCATAGAGCCCACGGCACCGACAATAACCAGCACCACGATGATGCCTAGGACAATCTTGCCGATTGGCTTCTTTCCCTCTTTTGCCATTATTCATCCTTCCTACGATCCGGCTACCGTGCCGGTACACAGCACATCGTAGGAAGGATTGAACTTGAATTCATTAGCTGAGAGCTAAGGCTGCGGTAAACGACCAATGCAGTTATCCAAACGCCGAGCAAACGCACTGCGCGCGACCGTCTGCTGGCAGTGCATCAACCCACCGTGACGGATTCCCCGGTAAAGGCACTGATCATCAACAGGACAAAGAAAACAAGGTAGCTGGCACTCAGCAGGTACGCAATGATCAGAAAGACGACCCAGCCGACATTGGTTTTACCGTCGACACGGCGTTGCTCGCGATTGCGGCAGAGCCAAATCGTCACGCCGATGGCAGTGATAAACAGCACGAGCGCCGCCGCGGCAAGCCCGGCAAGCGCAAACATCACGCCAATGCTCACGGCAATAACCGGAAGCAGCAGCAAACCGCACCCGCATCCACCCGGACTATATACGGCAGACTGTCGGCGTCGCCTCATCGCCGCGCCACCCCCATCATCTTTGAGCACTACAGTGCGATAGCCTGCTGAACAGGAACGATCTTGTCGAGTTCCGGTTCGATCCGCCTTTTCTCGGCCTCAAGGTCAAACGCCACCTGAGCGCGCAGCCAATAACCATCCGTCAGGCCAAAATAACGGCAAAGACGGAGGTCGGTGTCGGCCGTCACGCGACGTTTTCCCAAGACAATCTGCCCGATACGCTGAGCCGGAATCCCAGTCTCTTTCGCAAGGCGATATTGAGAAATGCACATGGGAACAAGAAACTCCTCTTTGAGAAGCTCACCAGGAGTCACCGGCGACAGCAAATCGGCCGAAGTCTCATCACTTGTGATAATCGACGATTTCGACATTCCAAGCCATCTCCTGTCTCCACTCAAAACAGACCCGATAGCGCTCGTTAACACGGATGCTATATTGACCGGCACGATCGCCCTTCAAAGCTTCCAGGCGGTTGCCCGGTGGAACGCGAAGATCATCAAGCGAAGCACAAACCTGCAGTTGGCGAATCTTCCTCAACGCAACGTGCTCAAAGGGCACGAACCTCCTGACCCGCACACCCATGGCAAAGCGTTCGGTATCCTCATCTTTATACGATGCAATCATAGTATCGCCTTACGTTAGTAACGTCAAACGTTTCTATAGACTTACATCTCTATTATATCGTACGTTTGTTCGTGTTTTCTAGAACAAATAGTCCTTTGCGCCTTAGTCAAGCAAAAGCAATCGTTTGTAGACATCGAGGCCTTTGAGAAGAATCTCCTCGTCAAAGAGCATGGTATCGGTATGCAGAGCGCTCATCGCATAGGCTGGGCAGTCATCAGCGTCGATCGGGTTTTCTTGTCCTTCTGGCACGCCCGTGCCCAGCAAGAAGAACACGCCCGGCAGATGGCGCTGATAGAAAGCAAAGTCCTCGGCAATTAACAGCGGCTCGTCCACAAGTTGCAGCTCGGGCAAGGCAGGCGCAATGTGGGCAAACAACTCGGGGTCGTTATCGACTGGCGGATAGCCCTCGGCAAAGTCGAGATCGTACGTACAGCCCGTTGCGGTGCACGCCTCGTCGAGCGCACGGCGTACGCCCTCGCGCGCACGGTCGAACATGGCGTCCGTAAACACACGCAAGCTACCGGCAACATGGGCCTCCCCCGCCACCGCATTGCAGACGGTGCCGGCCTGCAGCAGGCCAAACTTACCGATGCAGGGCCCATCGGCACCCAGCTCGTCCATCAGCTCGCGCTCGGCAACCAGGAACTTTGCCGCCGCCAGCGCTGCGTCATGTGATTCCTCGACTGGAACGCCGTAGGTCTTGGCGATATGGATGCTCGTGCCATGGATATGAATGTGCGTCTCGCTCGAGCGCGCCAGCAGCGGACCGGGACAGCTCGCCAGCGTACCGGCAGGAAGATCGGGCCACACGTGAAAGCCAAAGATGCGGTCGACCCCGTAGCGCTCGAACACGCCGCTCTCGCATACCGTCTTAGCGCCACCGGTTGTTTCCTCGGCCGGCTGGAACACAAAAAGCACGTTGCGCTTAATAACGCCCGGCTGCTCACGAATCGTACGGTCGACAAAAGTTGCCGCCGCGAGGGCCATAGCCATGTGCCCGTCGTGGCCGCACGCGTGCATCTTGCCGGGATGCGTCGAGGCAAAAGCGGCGCCCGTCGTCTCCGCAATAGGCAACGCATCCATATCGGCACGAATCGCCGTGGCATGCGAGGCACCCGTGCCAGCGTCGAAGAAAGCGCACACGCAACTAGGGCACGGATGGATCACCTCGCAGGCAAGCGGAGCGAGCACGCCCTCGATATAGGCGATAGTTTGCGGAAGATCGAAGTCGAGCTCCGGAATGCGATGCAGGTCGCGACGATAGCGACGGAGTTCTTGGAGCTCGGTCATGGGGATTCCTTTCATGGGGCAACTCAGTTGTCACCTATTGTGACGCAGGATTGTGGCGCCCTCGTTTCTAGCATGATGCTGCATTTTTTAAACGTTATATACGAATACTCTTGTTTGGTAAAGTGCAACGTGGTAGGGTCTTTACCACTTGATAGAGGCGCGGGCACGAAGAGCCGCGGGCGAGTCGGCAGACTTTGACCCCGCGGGGAGGCGAAACCCGCCGAACTGGGTTTTTCGGGCACGAACAGCCTGGTGGGCCTGCGGGAAACACTCGCAGGACTGTCTGCAGCAATGCGGGAGCGCTATCCGGACATTGGGTCCACGCTATGCGGATTCGATGCGCAGATGGCGCCGTCTGGATAGCGAGGTTTACGGGACATGGCATTGACCCCCAACGAGGCATATGCGGCCAAGCAGCCGTTTGTGGACAAGGAGACACTCGAGCATATCGTCGAGCAGTTCCCCACGCCGTTTCATCTATACGACGAGGCGGGTATCCGCCGCAACATGCAAGAAGTGCGCGACGCCTTTGCGTGGAACCCGGGGTTTAAGGAGTACTTTGCCGTCAAGGCCAACCCCAACCCGGCCCTTATCTCAATTCTCAACGAATACGGCTGCGGCTGCGATTGCTCGAGCTATACCGAGCTCATGATCGCCCGCTCGCTGGGCATCACCGGCCATGACATCATGTTCTCGTCCAACGACACGCCGGCGGCAGACTTTGAGCTTGCCGACAAGCTGTGCGCCATCGTCAACTTCGACGATATCAGCCACATTGAGTTTTACGAGCGCGTCGCGGGACCCATCCCCAAGACGGTGAGCTGCCGTTTTAACCCGGGCGGCCTGTTCCAGCTTTCCAACGGCATTATGGACAACCCGGGCGATTCCAAGTACGGCATGACCACCGAGCAGCTCTTTGATGCCTTCCGCATGCTCAAGGCCAAGGGCGCCGAGGACTTTGGCATCCATGCCTTCCTTGCCAGCAACACCGTCACCAACGATTACTACCCCAAGCTCGCGCGAATCCTCTTTGAACTTGCCGTGCGCCTGGAGCGCGAGACCGGTGCACATGTCGCCTTTATCAATCTGTCCGGCGGTGTGGGTATCCCCTACCTGCCCGAGCAGCAGGCCAATGACATCCACGCCATCGGCGAGGGTGTACACGCGGCCTACGACGAGATCCTGGTTCCCGCCGGCATGGGCGATGTGGCGATCTGCACCGAGATGGGCCGCTTTATGATGGGCCCCTACGGGTGCCTGGTCACCAAGGCCATTCACGAAAAGCGGATCTACAAAGACTATATCGGCGTGGACGCAAGTGCCGTCGACCTCATTCGTCCTGCCATGTATGGCGCTTACCACCACGTTACAGTGATGGGCCAGCCGGGTGGCCCCGACAAGTCCGCAGCTCCCGTCACGAACACGTACGATATCACGGGCAACCTATGCGAGAACAACGACAAGTTCGCTATCGATCGCGAGCTGCCGCATATCGACATGGGTGACCTGCTTGTAATCCACGATACCGGTGCGCATGGCTACTCCATGGGCTACAACTACAACGGACGGCTGCGCTCGGCCGAGGTCCTGCTGCGCCCCGATGGCGCGGCCGACCTCATCCGCCGCGCCGAGCGCCCGGGCGATTACTTTGCCACGCTCGACGTGCTGCCGTGCGGCCGAGAGCTGCTGGCCAAGTCGCGCGCCGAAAGTGCACGCCGTCGCGCCAAAGACGAGCGCTTGGCAGTCGCAGCTCAATGGAACAAACGCATCCAGATCGCAGAGGCGAAGGGGAAGAACATGGACATCCGCAATCTCGAGGGCTCAACCGTCGCCCTAGTTACGCCGTTTAAAAAGGACGGCAGTGTCGACTTTGACGCGCTTGGGCGCCTTATCGATTTCCACCTGCAAAACGGCACCGACGCCATCCTCACCCTAGGCACCACCGGCGAGAGCGCCACGATGACCGACGACGAGGACAACTCCGTTGTCGCCGCGGTGGTCAAGCAAGTTGCAGGACGCGTCCCCGTCATCGCCGGCTCGGGCTCCAACTCCACGCAGACCATGCTCACCAAGTCGCTTACTTACCAGGGCTTGGGAGCCGACGGCCTGCTGCTCATTACCCCCTACTACAACAAGTC
>JAXIZX010000430.1:0-2929 GCA_036303765.1 Collinsella sp.
TCCGCCTGCGAGCGTGCTGTATCGGCGCCGGCGGCCGTTGCGCGATCACCCAGTGCCTTGATCGTGCGTCCGTCCACGCAGCTGCTGCGTCCGGTGCCGCGCTGGTCGGGAAGGACCACGCGGAAGTGCTTGACGGCCTCCTCGATCCAGCCGTCGCTTGTGGGCGACAGCGGACGCGGGCTCTCGCCGCCGGGGCCGCCCTGCAAAAACAGGAGCAGCGGCAGATCGTCGTTGATGCGGTCGGGTGCGCAAACCACGCGGTAGAAGAGCTTGATGCTCTCGGGCGCGCCGGCGATTGGTGCCGGCATAGCGCCGCGGCGCATGGTGCTGCCGACGGCCAGGAGCATCGGCTCCAGGCCGCGCCAGTCAAGGGGAACGTCGATGCTGTGGTCCTCGACGTAAAGGCCGGGGACGTGGTACGAAGTGATGAGGGCCATGTGAGTCTTCCGTTCGTTGCGGTGTTTCGGGTTGACCAATTCTACCGCCGCGGGCGAGGCCATGCGCAAATCGGCTACCATGGTTGCAAACTTCTAGGAGAAAGGGCCGCCCATGTCGGTCGATATAGCCACGTATGTCCACGATCTTGCCGTTGCCGCCAAGGCAGCGTCGGCCTCGCTTGCCACGGCGAGCGATGAGCAGCGCCAGGAGGCCGTGCGCGCCATGGCCGTAGCGCTGCGCAACGGTGTCGATTCCATCGTCGCCGCCAACGAGCTCGATATGTCCGCCGCGCGCGATGCGGGCACCTCGGCCGGACTGCTCGATCGCCTGCTGCTGACGCCCGAGCGCGTCGAGGGCATGGCCGCCGGCCTAGAAAAGCTCGCCGAGCTGCCCGATCCCGTGGGCCGCGTGCTCGACCACCGCGTGCTTGCAAGTGGCGTGGACCTGACCCGTGTGAGTGTGCCGCTGGGCCTGGTCGCTATGGTCTACGAGGCGCGTCCCAACGTGACGGCCGACGCCGCGGGCATCTGCATCCGCACCGGCAACGCCTGCATTCTGCGCGGCGGCTCGCTGGCCTATCACTCGTGTGCCATGATTTCTGAACTGCTGGCCGATGCGCTCGAGGCCAAGGGCTTCCCGCGCGAGGCTGTGTCGATGATCGAGTCCACCGACCGCGAGGCCACTGGCGAGCTCATGAAGCTCCGCGGTATTGTCGACGTACTCATTCCGCGCGGCGGTGCAGGCCTGATCCAGCGCTGCGTGCGCGAGTCGCTTGTGCCGGTGATCGAGACGGGCACGGGCAACTGCCACATCTACGTGCATGAATCCGCCGACTTTGATAAGGCGCTCAACATTATCGTTAATGCCAAGACCCAGCGCGTAGGCGTGTGCAATGCCGCCGAGTCGCTGCTGGTCGACCGTGCTGTGGCCGATGCGTTTTTGCCCGCGGTCGTGACCGTGCTGCATGACCACGGCGTGCTGATTCACGGCGACGAGGCAACCTGCGCCGCATGCGCCGATGCCGGGCTTGTGGAGGGCGATGACTACGTCGCCGCGACTGAGGAGGACTGGGGTCGCGAGTACCTGGCGCTCGAGATGAGCGTGAAGGTCGTGGCAAACGAGGACGAGGCCATCGCACACATCAACCGCTACGGCACGATGCACTCCGAGGCCATCGTTGCCGAGGACACGGATGCTTGCGAGCGCTTCCTGGATGCGGTCGATGCCTCGGCTGTGTATGCCAACGCCAGTACGCGCTTTACCGACGGTGGCGAATTTGGCCTGGGCGCCGAGATCGGCATCTCGACCCAAAAGCTCCACGCCCGCGGCCCCTTTGCCGCCGAGGCCCTCACCACCTACAAATACAAGCTCCGCGGCACCGGCCAAGTCCGCCCCTAACGCCCGCGCAAACAAAAACCACCACAAAGGTGCCTGTCCCCTTTGTGGTGGTTTTAGGTGGCGTTGACGGTTAGGCCTGGAAGGTATCTCGGTCGGGGGCGAAGGACTGCATGGCCGCGATGGTGCGGTCAAAGAGCTCGGGGAGCTCCCAGCCCAACATCTCGGCGCCCTGCGAAATCACGTCGCGCGAGCAGCCGGCGGCAAAGCGCTTGTCCTTGAACTTCTTCTTGAGCGACTTGGTCGTAAAGTCCATAACGCTCTTGCTCGGGCGCATGATGACGGCGGCGCCGATCAGGCCGGTGAGCTCATCGCAGGCAAACAGGATCTTTTCCATCTGCAGCTCGGGCTTGGGCAGCGAGGTGTTGAAGTCGGACGTGTGCGTCTGGATGGCGCGAATGAGCTCGGGAGACGCACCTTCGCCCTCAAGAATCTCGGCAGCATAGATGGTATGGTTCATGGGGTCGTCCTCATGCTCCTCCCAATCCAGGTCGTGCAGCAGACCGACGATGCCCCAAAACTCCTCGTTCTCGGGGTCGAACTCGCGCGCAAAGTAGCGCATGGTGCCCTCGACCGTCTCGCCATGGGTGATGTGGAACGGGTCTTTGTTGTGCTCGTTAAGCAGTTCAAACGCGCGGTCGCGGGTGATTCCGGCGGTAAGCGGCTCTGCCATAAGAGACTCCTTGTGCTCGTGGGTATCGATAAGAATGAATACTACTAGAACAAGAAAACCACCACAAAGGTGCCTGTTCCCTTTGTGGTGGTTTTTGGCGCGGATGGGTTAGTTGAGGGCGGCTTGGGCTAGGCGGGCTTCGGCGGCCTCCTCGGTGACGCCAAGGGCCACGGCGAACTCCTCGATGGAGCGGCGTTTGGCCTCCTTGAGTACGCGCATGTAGTATGAGCTGGGTTTTTTATCAGCTTCCTCGGCCTGGCGAATGCGGTGCATCATGGTCTTTGCCACGCGGACCGTCTCGGGTGCGCCCAGCTTGAGCTGCTGCTTAAAGTGCGTCTCCTCAAGCGAGCTGTTGCGCTCGGTAAAGGTGTCGCACTCCAGCTCGTCATAGTGGCTCAGCAGGTGCTCGGCATCTTGCTGAGA
>JAXIZX010000431.1:0-1558 GCA_036303765.1 Collinsella sp.
CCATCCCCGGTGACACCCCGGTCGAGACCATCGCCGGCATCATCGCCGACGAGATGGCTATCGGCGTCATCAACAACAAGACCACGGCCGTGCGCGTGATTCCCGCCATCGGCAAGGGCGTGGGCGACTGCGTCGAGTACGGCGGCCTGTTTGGCCGTGCACCCATCATGCCGGTGAACCCCAACGCCGGCACCGTGCTTGCCCACCGTGGTGGACGCTTCCCGGCACCGCTGAACTCGCTGAAGAACTAGCTGAGGGGGACTGTCCGAGCAGGCGACCTTATATATTTGCCCTCCCCGGGGCTCCCGCACAACGGGACCTCGGTTGAGTTCTATCCCGGTTGCAGTTGCTTCGCTCCTGCACTACATGGTCGATACGGCGGTTTGGCGTTGGATCGGTTCTTTCTGATATATGCTGGTTGCGGCTCTTCTTTTGGGAGGAGTCGCTTTTTTGTTGCTAGGAGGTTGGCCCGTGGTTGATGGGGATGCTCGCTCTGAGCTGCTTTCTGCTGATTGGAATGGCGAATGGATGCGCTTGCAGGCTGGTCGGCGGCGGGCTGATGATTCTTTTGAGTGGGATAAAAGGGCTCGGCATTTTCGGCCGCTTGAGACTGCTCCGTATGCCCGGGACTTTATGAAGCTGCTGGCGTTAAAGCCTGGTGAATCCGTGCTGGATATGGGGTGTGGGGCTGGGTCGATTGCTATTCCGCTTGCGCAAGACGGGCATCCCGTGATTGCTGCTGACTTTTCCCCTGCTATGTTGGGCACGCTTGATGCTGGCATTGAGTACTATGGGCTCGAGGATCGCATTACACCGCTTGAGCTTGCTTGGGATGATGACTGGGATTTGGTTGGACCGGTCGCGAAAGCGGTAGATGTTGCCTTTGCCAGTCGCTCTGTCACCACGACCAACCTAAAAGGCGCGCTTGCCAAGCTTGATCGAACGGCTCGTCGGCGTTGTGCTGTCACGATGGTCGCCAACTCCAGCCCGCGCTATGACCTGCACCTGATGAATGCCATCGGTGCCTCGGTTACCTGCAGTAATGGCTTTGTGTATGCCTTTAATATCCTCATTCAGATGGGTGCCCTGCCGCAGGTTACGTACTTTGAATCGCCTCGTCGCGATACCTTCGATAGCCTTGAGGCGGGAGTGGCAGACTTCTCCCGTATGCTCGAGCACGGTAACGAGGATAAGATCGACCGTCTGCGCGACTACGTCGCTCAGCATATGATTGAGAATCCCCATGCCGGCGAGCCAGGGTCCAAGGGCGTGCCGCAGGGGCGCTACATGCTCGACCACGTCCGCAAGGTCCGTTGGGCGTTTATTGCATGGGAGCCGGTCTCTTCGAGCTGTCCATAGACCGCTTTCGGCTGCCGCACACGTCCGCCTGTAACCCGCGCTGTTCTCCCGCTCGGCATCCGCATTCTTTTTGAACTGGGCAAACACGCCCCACACCACGCCGTTCCTGCGCTATCGTGGGACAGCTCACGTAGATTAAGGCCCCATCGCGGGGCGCCCCATAACATAGAAAGCGAGAACCCATGGCACTGACAGGAGC
>JAXIZX010000432.1:0-1934 GCA_036303765.1 Collinsella sp.
GATGAAGCGGTTGGCGCCCTCAACGGCCTTGGGATCCCAGTCGAAGTCCTTCTCGGGCGGGGCGATAAACAGGATCGCCAAACGCATGGTGTCGGCGCCGTAGGGCTCGATGACCGAGCTCGGGGGCACGACATTGCCCTTGGACTTGGACATGGTGTCGCCGTTCTCGTCCTTGACCATGCCCTGGCACAGCAGGTTAGTGAAGGGCTCGTCCACACTCAGCAGGCCCAGGTCGCGCAGTGCCTTGGTAAAGAAGCGGCTGTAGAGCAGGTGCAGAATGGCGTGCTCGATGCCGCCGATGTAGTTATCGACGGGCATCCAACGGTCGGCGGCCTCACGGGAGAAGGGCAGCTCGGTGTTGTGCGGATCGGTATAGCGCAGGTAATACCAGCTGGAGCAGGTGAAGGTGTCCATGGTATCGGTCTCGCGCTTGGCCGGGCGGCCGCAGACCGGGCAGGTGGTCTCGTAGAACTCCTTGCACTCGGCGAGGGTTTCGCCGGCGCCCAGGTCCAGGTTCTCGGGCAGCGTCACCGGCAGCTGATCCTCGGGCACGGGCACGATGCCACAGTGCTCGCAGTGGATGGCCGGGATGGGGTTGCCCCAATAGCGCTGGCGGCTGATGAGCCAGTCGCGCAGGCGGAACTCGACCTTGCGACGACCGCAGCCCATGGCCTCAAGGTCGGCCACGATGGCAGCCTCGCCCTCGGAGTGCTTACCGCCGCGCATGCCGGTGTACTTGCCGGACTGGACGAGCGTGCCCTCGGCAGCGTGAGCGCAATCCCAGTCGACGGTCTCGGCATGGAAGGTATCGATGGTCTCGCCGCTGGCCTCGACGGCAGCACGATCGTCATCGTCCAGGATGATCGGCACGATCGGCAGGCCGTACTTACGGGCAAACTCAAAGTCGCGCTGGTCGCCACAGGGAACGGCCATGACGGCACCGGTACCGTAGTCGGCAACGACATAATCGGCAACCCACACGGGGACCTTCTCGCCGTTGACGGGGTTTACCACATAGCGGCCCGTGAAGGCACCGTGCTTCTCGAGGGTGCCCTGGGCACGCTCGACGGCAGAGATATGCTTGGAGTCCTCGACGATCTTGGTGACGGCCTCCTCGTACTCCGTGCCCTCGACGAGCTCGTGCAGGCCGGCGTACTCGGGAGCCAGGACAAAGAAGGAGACGCCAAAAAGGGTATCGGCACGCGTGGTGAAGACGGTGATCTTGCCCTCATCGCCCTCGATGGGCTCGCCATCCTGGTCGCACAGGGTAAAGTCGACCTCGGCGCCCTCGGAGCGACCGATCCAGTTAGCCTGCATCTGCTTGACGCGCTCGGGCCAGCCGGGGAGCTTCTCCAGATCGTCGAGCAGCTCCTGAGAGTACTCGGTGATCTTGTAGTACCACTGCTCAAGGTCGCGCTTCTCGGGCTCGGTGCCGCAGCGCCAGCACTTACCCTCGGTCACCTGCTCGTTGGCCAGAACGGTCTTGCAGGTGGGACACCAGTTGACCGGGTTCTTCTTGCGGTAGACCAGGCCCTTTTCCCACATCTTCTCAAAGATCCACTGACCCCAGCGGTAGTAGTCGGGGCTGCAGGTCTTGACCATGCGATCCAGATCGTAGGAGAAGCCCATACGCTTCATCGTGGCGAGCGCCTGATCCATGTTCTTATACGTCCAGGCGGCAGCCTGCGTATTGTGCTTGATGGCGGCGTTCTCGGCGGGCAGGCCAAAGGCGTCAAAGCCGATGGGATGCAGCACGTCAAAGCCGCGCATGCGGGCCTGACGGGCCATGGCATCGCCGATAGTATAGTTGCGCGCGTGGCCCATGTGCAGGTCGCCCGACGGATACGGGAACATCTCGAGCACATACTTTTTGGGCTTGCTGTCGTCGGTGTCGACGGCAAAGAGGTTGGAGTCCTCCCAGGCCTTCATCCACC
>JAXIZX010000433.1:0-5889 GCA_036303765.1 Collinsella sp.
CCTCCTGCGCGCCCTCGAGCTCGGCGAGCGCGGAAGCGAGGTTCCCATCATGCAACTCGCGCGTCGCGGCAAGTTCTTCCGACGTCATGGACCAGGTAACTTGTCCGACGCCTTCCCCGCGAACACGGGCACGCCGAAATGCTCGGCGAGCAGGCGCGCCTCCCCGCTTTCGCCGTCTTTCAGGAACTGCACAACGACGACGCGGCGGCCTGCGGCGAGCATGCGAAGGGCGAGCCCCATCGCCGCCGTGGTCTTGCCTTTGCCGTCGCCATGATACACGTGGATCATACGCCCTCCTCGATAATGCGGTAGACATACTCCATGTCGAGCGCCCCGCGCACGGAGTCGGCCAGGCGGTCGAACTCGCGCGCACGGTGACCGGCCGCGGACACCGCGCCCTCAGCACCCACGACGCTCTCGGGCAGGCCGCGCATGCGCGCGAGCGAGCGCGCGAGGGCGAGTGCCACCCCCGGTTCGTCGAACAGGCCGTGGAGATAGGTTCCGAACACGTTTCCGCAGGCCGCGCCTTCTGGTTTGCCGCCAATCGTGCCCGCAGGGGCGCAGGAGACGGTCGTTTCGCCGTCGTGAATCTCGTACCCGCGCGCCGTCATGCCGTTCCACACCGAGAACGCGCCTTGGGCGCCCGTGATGCGCAGCTCCGACTGGGCGAGGCGCTTTTCCTCCTTGAACACCGTACTTGCAGGGATGAGCCCGAGCCCGCGCGCGGTGCCAGCGCCTTCCCTGCCGTGCGGGTCGGAAAGCTCGTCTCCCAAAAGCTGGTAGCCTCCGCATATGCCGAGCACCGGCGTGCCCGCGCCCGAAAGCGCGCGTACACAGGCTCCGATGCCGCTAGCCGCAAGCCAGCGCGCGTCGTCGAGCGTGCTCTTCGAGCCGGGGAGCACCACCAGGTCGGGCCGGCCCAGATCGGTCGTCGAGGAGACGTAGCGCACGCCCACGCCGGGCACGCGCGAAAGCGGGTCGAAGTCGGTGAAGTTCGACAGATGCGGAAGGCGCACGACGGCGACGTCGATGACGCCGCGCGCCTCGCGGGCAGATAGGCGCGGCGCGAGCGAGTCCTCGTCGTCCAGGTCGAGCGTAAGATACGGCACGACCCCCACGACGGGAACCCCGCACATCTTCTCGAGCGGGGCCAAACCCGGGCGCAGGATTTCCACATCGCCGCGGAACTTGTTCACCACAAGCCCCCGCAAAAGAGCGCGATCCTCGGGCGCAAAGAGCGCGACCGTGCCGTAGAGTTGGGCAAACACCCCGCCTGGGTCGATGTCGCCCGCGAGCAGCACGGGGGAGGACACGGCGCGCGCGAGCCCCATGTTGACGATGTCGTTTTCGGCAAGGTTGATTTCGGCGGGGCTGCCGGCGCCCTCGATGACGATGATGTCGTTTTCCTCCGCGAGCGAATCGAACGCCTCCAAAATCTGCGGCATGAGCGCCTTCTTTCGCGCGAAGTAGTCCCTCGCAGCGAAGGCTCCCTGCGCCTTGCCGGCCACGATGAGCTGGCTTCGGTGGTCGCTTTCGGGCTTGAGCAGGATGGGGTTCATGCGCACGTCGGGCGCGATGCCGCACGCCTCGGCCTGCATGATCTGGGCGCGCCCCATCTCGAGCCCGTCGGCCGTGACACCGCTGTTGAGCGCCATGTTCTGGCTCTTGAAGGGAGCCACGCGCAGGCCGTCCTGCGCAAGCACGCGGCACAGCCCCGCCGCAAGCAGGCTCTTCCCCGCATTCGACATGGTGCCCTGGATCATGATGGGCTTCGCCCTACCCACGGGTATCGACCCCCTTCGCCGAGCCTCGGCCATCCGCGCCCGCCATCGCGCCGCTGCAAGAAACGCCGCCCCGTTCGTCGGGTTCGCCTTCGCCCGATGCGCCTTCCGCCCGAAGCGCGCGGCTGAACGCCATCGCAAGCCGGGCGTTCTCCTTGCGCGTGCGCACCGCGACGCGGCACCAGAAACGGGACAGTACCGAAAACGAGTCGCACGTGCGGACCAAAACCCCCTGATTATACAGACGCTCGGGGATGTCTTTCGCCGGCGTGCGGACTAAAAGGAAGTTCGCATCCGACGGCACGACGGAAAGCCCGAGCGAGGAGAGCTCGTGGGAAAGCCACGCTCGCTCGCCCACCAATACATCGCGCGTGCGCGAGACGTATTCGACGTCTTCCAGGGCGGCGATGCCCGCGGCCTCGGCGACCGAGGAGACGGGCCACGCCTGCCCCGCCCGGCGAATCCCCTCGATGAGTTGGGCGTTTCCGCTGATCAGATATCCCAACCGCAACCCCGCCATTCCGTAGAGCTTGGTGAACGCGGAGAGCACGGCCACATGGCGCGAACACGCGGCGCGTGCGGCCACGCTCCTTTCGCGGGCGTCGGGCGCAAATCCGAGGAAGCACTCGTCCACGACGAGCAGAGCGCCCACCTGCTCGCAGCGGCAAGCCGCGGCATCGATCACGCGGGGGTCGACGAGGCGCCCCGTCGGGTTGTTCGGATTGCAGAGGTACGCCACGTCTCCCGGCCCCTCGATCGCGCGGGCGAAGGAGGCGGGCACGTCGAAGTCATCCGCTTCGGAGAGCGGGAACTCCTGCACGCATGCGCCGTAGTACGATGCCGCCTCCGCATATTCAGAGAACGTCGGCGCGCACACGACGATGCGTTTCGGGCGCACCGCCGCGGCGAGCCGCCAGATGATGTCGGACGCGCCCGCGCCGCAGACGATAGTATCTTCGGGAATGCCCTGGGCGCGCGCTAGGGCGCGAACGAGGGCGAGGCTTTCCCTATCGGGGTAGGCGTCGATTCGAGAAAGCGCCTTGCAAGCTGCGGCGACGGCGCGCGGCGAGGGGCCTGCCGGATTCACGTTCACCGAGAAGTCAATGAGGTCGGAGACGCCCCCTTCGCAAGCGATGCCGAGCGATTGCGAGCTGCCCCCATGCGTACGGGCGCGCAGGATTCCCCCGGCAGCCCGGGGCGCGGCGTGGTCTTCCCTCATGCCATCGCCCCCACGGCGAGCACGACCGCCGCGCGCGCGGCGCCGAAGACGACGAGCGCGCATACGGACGCGGCGAGCATGAGCCTCGTCGCCCGGGCGATGTCGTCCCACTCGATTTCACGGGACGCGTCGCCTATCGTCGGTTTATCAACGAGCTTGCCAAAATACACCGCGGGTCCTGCCAGGCGCAGCCCGAGCGCGCCCGCACACGCTGACTCGGTCTGCGCCGAGTTGGGGCTCGCATGGCGACGCCTGTCACGGCGCCAGATGCGCGCCGCCCCGCGCGCGTCGAGCCCGACGATCGGGCACACGGCGATCATGAGCAGGGCCGATAAGCGCGAGGGAATCCAGTTCACCGCATCGTCGAGGCGCGCCGAGGCGCAGCCGAAGTCGATGTAGCGCTCGTTTTTGTAGCCCACCATGCTGTCGAGCGTGTTCACCGCCTTGTACGCCATACCCAAGGGCGCACCCCCGATCATAAGGTAGAAAAGCGGCGCGATGACGCCGTCGCTCGCGTTCTCCGCCACCGTTTCCACAGCGGCGCGCGCGACGCCCTGCTCGTCGAGAACAGACGTGTCGCGTCCCACGATGAGCCCGACTGTTTCGCGCGCCGCGACAAGGCCGCCCTTCGAGAACGCGCGGGCCACGGCCAGGCTCTGGCGGCGCAGCTCGCATGCCGCGAGAATCTGATAGCTCGCCCATGCCTCGGCCACGAAGCGCAAGCCGGAGTGAACCATACCGCAAAGATGCAGGATTCCCCAGGTCAAAAGCCCACACGCAAGCGGAAGCGCCACGGCGAGCACAAGCCCTGCGGCGCGCGTGCCCGCGGGCGTTTGCGGGAATACGCGCCGCAGGCGGCCTTCGGCCCACGTGATCGCGCGCCCCATGGCGACGACGGGATGGGGAAGCCAGCGCGGGTCGCCGAAGACAAGGTCGGCCGCGAACCCGGCGGCGACGGCAAGAATCGTCATCACTGGGCATCGCCCCCCGAAGCGGGGCGAACGTCGCGAAGGCAGCGTCCATCCCAGGTGGCGGCCCATGCGCCGCCTGGCTCGGTATGCACGTCGAAGTATCCCATTTTTGGGACAGCTAGCTCGGAGAGCAGCGCTTTCACGGTACCCGCGTGAACGACGAAGACGGCGCGCCCACTCCCCTGAGCGCGCTCCGATTCGCACGCCTCCCGAAACGCCGCGACGACGCGGCGGGTGAAATCGCTCTTGCCCTCGCCATGCGGGCAGCGCGTCTCGCACCAGGAGTCTACCCAGGCGCGGTAGCGCGCATCCTCTTTAAGCTCGGCGGCGTTTCGCCCCTCGAAGTCGCCGAAATCCATCTCGCGCAGACCGGGGCACGCCATAAGCTCCGCGTTCGGGAAGAGGATGCGCGCCGTCTGGTCGGTGCGGGCCATGCCGCTCGTGATAACACGGAACACGTCACCATCGCACGCGAGATCGCGCAAAGCGCGCTCGCCCGCGCTCGACAGGGGCTCGTCGGTGCCCGCCCCGCTGTAGCGATGGTCTTCCGTGCCCGCCGTGGCACCATGGCGCACGAAGACGACCTCCAAAGGCGCGCCCGCGCCCTGCGTACCTCGAGGCGCATCGGAAAGGTTTCCTTTGATGACCTGGGGAATCCCGCACGTCATGCGCACGACGACGTCGGCGCGCGCAGCGAGCGCGCATCCCAGGCGCCCCGCGCGCTCGCGCCATTGGGCGTCTTCCGCACGCATGGGGACGACCCCCGAACCGACCAAGGGCAGAATCACTGCGTCGAAGCCCATCAGCCGCTCGAGCGCCCGGTCAGCGTCGAGCGCGCGTACGAGTTCCTCAGCACGGTACGCGACACCGCCGGCAAAAGCCGCGGGCACGCCGCCCTCCGCAAGCTGCGCCGCGTCGACGAAATCGTCCGCCGCGAACCCGAGCTTTTCGCGCACGAAGGTCCTCTTCCCCGAATGCGCGCCACCTACCACGAGAATCATAGGAGCATGCCCCCCGCCACCAGCATGGCAAGCATCGCGAGCTCGGCCCATTGCAGAAACCATCCGGCCAAATCACCCGTCACCCCGCCGAAGCGGGACAGGGCAACATGGCGGTACCACGCGAGCACCAAAAGCCCCGCCACCGCTATAAGGGCGCCGACGGCCTGAGCGCACGCGACCATCCCTGCAGCCGAAGCAGCAGCGAAAGCGCAAAGCGGCACGACGATCCCCGCGCGCTTCTTCGCAGGCGAGAGCCCCGCGGCCATGCCGTCCGCCCGCGCGGCAGGCCAGCATTCTACGGCGAGCCCCGAAAGCGCGCGGGAGAACACGAGCGAGCACAGAAGCGCGAGGAACGCCCCCGCCGTAAGTGGCAGCGCGGTGAACAGGGAAAACTGCAGAATAAGGTACACGACAACACCAATGACCCCGAAGGCGCCCGCCCGCGGGTCGTGCATGATCTCGAGCTTTCGCTCGCGCGGGGCCCAACTTGCAAGCGCATCGGAGGTGTCGCAGAGCCCGTCTAGGTGGATGCCTCCCGTCACCGCCACAGGCAACGCCACGAGCACGGCCGCGACGATGGTCGCGGGCACGCCGAGCAGGTTCGCCACGTGCCCCCACGTCGTCATGAGGAAGCCTTCCGCAACGCCCACCAGGGGAAACGCAGCAAGCGCATGGGTTGATCCGAAATCGGTCCAGGCCGATTTCGGGACGGGGATGCGCGAGAACGTTCCGAACGCCGCGCCGATTGCCTCTGCTATCTTCACCTTGTAGGTCCTTCGCCTTTCATCCACACGGGAATCCCGCATACCACTTCGACTGCGCGGTCGGCCAGCGCCGCCACGCCCGCGTTCACGCGCGCGAGCGCGCGCCTCCATGCCTCGGTCCCCTCATCGTAGCGCATCCCATCGGCGAATACG
>JAXIZX010000434.1:0-6059 GCA_036303765.1 Collinsella sp.
GCGCCATGCACTTGGCGCCCAACGTCTCCCTCCGGATGTTGCCCTGCGAACCATCGATCCAGGCCTTCAGGCTCATAGGAACGTCCTCGACCCTTACAGCATCGAACTCGGGCGCGAGGGCAAGCAAAGCATGCGCGATAGCATTGAACATAATGGATACTCCTCATATATATAGGCACAGAGCCGCCAAATTGATAGAAGGAGCCCCGCCGGACAACCCCGGCGGGGCTCGGACTCAGCCGCAGACGCGGCATCATATATGCGGGCGGAACGTAGGGGCCACCGATGTTAAGAAGTGTCAGCAAGCATAACGAAAGGTAGGGACCCCGTGCGCCCGTTATGTATCACGCGGATGGGCCGCGCGGATACCAAGGGAAGGAGGCGCTAGGCCTGGGCGGCAGCAGAGCTGGGGCCCTGGACCTTTGCCCACGTCTTGAGCGACAGCGTATCGATCTCGATAAAACCGGCGCTGGCCTTCTCGTCAAACGTGGTGTCGCGGTCGTAGGTAGCCAGACCGTAGTCGTAGAGGCTGAAGGGGCTCTTGCGGCCGACGACATGGCAGTTGCCCTTAAAGAACTTCAGACGGACAGTGCCGGTCACGAACTTTTGCGTGTCGGCCATAAAGGCATCGAGCGCGTTTTTGAGCGGGCTGTACCACTGGCCGTTGTACACGGCGGTGGCCCAATCCTGCTCGAGCTTGATCTTGGTCTTGAGCAGGTCGCCCTCGACGCAGATGTCCTCGAGCGCCTTGTGGGCGGTGATGAGCGTCAGGGCGCCGGGAACCTCGTAGCACTCGCGGCTCTTAAGGCCCACCAGGCGATCCTCGACCAGATCGAGACGGCCAAAGCCATTGTCGCCGGAGATCTTGTTGAGGGCGATGACGATCTCAGAGAGCTTCATCTTCTTGCCGTCGACGGCGACGGGCTTGCCGGCCTCAAACTCAATCTCGGTGTAGGTCGGGGTGTCGGGCGTGTCCTCGGGGTTCTTGGTCATAACCCAAGCGTCGTCGAGCGGCTCGTTCCAGGGATCCTCCAGGTGGCCGCACTCAATGGCACGACCCCACAGGTTGTCGTCGATGGAGTAGGGGTTGTCGTTGGCACCCTCGGGAACCGGCACGTTGTGGGCGTGGGCATAGGCGACCTCGTCGGGACGGCACTTCAGGTCCCACTCGCGAACCGGGGCGATAACCTTGAGCTCGGGGTCGAGGGCCTTGACGGCGGCCTCAAAACGGACCTGGTCGTTACCCTTGCCGGTGCAGCCGTGGGCGACGTAGGTCGCGCCAAACTCGTGGGCGACCTCAACAAGCTTCTTGGCAAGCAGCGGGCGAGACAGGGCGGAGAGCAGCGGGTACTTGTTCTCGTACATGGAGTTTGCCGCGATGGCTTTAGTCAGGAACTCATCGGAGAACTCGTCGCGCAGGTCGAGCACCTGGCAATCGAGAACGCCCAGGTCGAGCGCCTTCTGCTTCTTGGCATCCAGTCCGGTCTCTTCCTGGCCCACGTTGCCGCAGACACAAACGACATCGAGATTCTTCTCGTCCTGGAGCCACTTGACACATACGGATGTATCAAGACCACCGGAATATGCGAGAACGACTTTTTCCTTGCTCATGGCTGTTTCCTTTCGCCCTTGGTAGCTAGTTAGAACATCGGTCAGTTGCAAGTCACCTTGAGGTCAAAAACCGTGCAATATCAGGTTATTCAGCAGAATGCATCACAGGCATGCCCTAGAAACATGCGGCTATGTCGTGCTTAAACCCAACGACCTCAAAATGACTCTGTTGAGGCAATTCGCCCCATGTGGACAGAGACGATTGTTATCGTCGTCGGGAAATTGCGCGCTGACGGCGGAGAGCATTGTCTGCAGTGGTGATGATCTGTACGAACTGCATCTGCCTCTCCTTTCACGTATCGCCGGGCGCAATTCAAATATCGCAAACGGTACCTTTTCCTCGGTAAGCGGCTCTTTTGCCGTCTCCGTTTTCGATGTTCGCTATATTACGATAAAGTGCACGCTGCGCAAGCGACAAATTCAAATTTCTGAAAAGTTTTTTCATTAGTTTGTGAATTGCAGTGCAAATACGCACCATTCCTGCGAAAATACGGCCGACTACGAGTTGATGGTTATAACGTCTGAAACAATCTCGAAACGAAAGGCGCTTTTTTATGCAAACTTACGAATCGGACGCCAACATCGGCAACATTAAGATTCTCGCCGTCGATATGGACAAGACGCTGCTGACCGACGCGCGTGTGCTGCCCCAGGGTCTTGATGAGCGCCTGGACAAGCTCGCCGACGCCGGCATCGTATTCTGCCCCGCCAGCGGACGTCCCGCCCCCAAGCTCGAGGAGATGTTCGAGGGCATCAAGAACCGCCTCGCCTTTTGTCCCGACAACGGAGCGTGCGTGATCTATCGCGGCAGCTATATCTATAAGAGCAATATTGACGTGGAGCTGTATCAGCAGGTCTTGAACCGTGCCTCGGAGGATCCTCGCGCTGTCCCCGTCCTGTGCTGCTTCGACGAGTTCTACGTGCTTGCCCGCGACCATCAATACCACGACGAGATCAGCGTCTACTACAACACAATCAACTACGTCGACAGCTTTGAGGGCATTGATTTCGAGTCCAACAAGATTTCGGTCTTCTTCCCCGGCTACGACGCCGAGCCCGCTTTCCGCGAGACCTATAGCCCCGAGTTCTCGGACAAGCTCTACGTCACCAACGCCGGGCGCGAGTGGATCGACTTTATGAACCTGGGTGTCGACAAGGGCGCCGGCATCGCGCATCTGTGCGAGCAGCTCGGCATTGATATCGCCGATGCCGCCGCCGTGGGCGATACGTACAATGACATCCCCATGCTTGAGCGCGTCGGACACAGCTTTATCGTGGACAATGCCGAGGAGCACATGAACGAGCATGCCAAGTGGCGCATTCCGAGCAACAACGACGGGGGCGTACTGACGCTCATCGACGCCATCCTGGCGGCTCGTTAACGTTGCTCGTCGGACCTGGCCGGGCGAGGCGGGTAAGTTTTTCGTTCGGTCAGGTCCTGGGCTCGCTCGGAAAGCACATTAAGTGCTTTCCGGCTCGTGCGGAATCTACGAAAAACTTACCCGCCTCGCCCGGCCAGGTCCTGCGGTGACTTGCTTGCCGCCTGGATGGCGTCTTGGCGTCTAGATACTTGGCTGATTTTTTTGGAATGAAGGGGGCTCCTTGTTGGCAAGGAGCCCCCTTCTGGTTTTGGTTACTTTGGAATTGTGGATGCTTCCCTATTTAGCGTCGGCCCAGGTTATGCCGGTGCTGGCTTCGGCGATTAGGGGGACGCGGAGGTCTACTACGTGTTCCATGACGTCGCGGACCATGGTGGTTAGGCGCTCGACTTCGTCGATGGGGCATTCAAAGTCCAATTCGTCGTGCACCTGTAAGATCATGTGGGCGGCAAAGCCCTCTTCTTCCAGGCGACGGCTAACGCGGGCCATCGCGATCTTGATGATGTCTGCTGCGGTTCCCTGCATGGGGTGGTTCATGGCCGTGCGTTCGCCAAAGCCGCGGAGTTGCGGGTTTTTGGCCTTAAGCTCCGGAATATGGCGACGGCGACCGTACATGGTCTCGGCATAGCCTGACTGCTTGGCGCGCGCCACCACGTTGTCGAGGAACGTGCGCACGCCCGGGTAGGCCTCGTAGTAGCGGTCGATCATGCCACGCGCCTCGGCCATCGAGATATGCAGCGACTGCGACAGGCCGTAGGCCTGCTGGCCATACACGATGCCAAAGTTCACGGCCTTGGCGCGGCTGCGCAAGTCGGGCGTTACCTCGGACACCGGCACGCCAAACACGCGCGCCGCCGTCTCGGCATGGAAGTCCTCGCCCTCGTTAAAGGCGCGCACCAGATGCTCGTCGCCCGAGAGATGCGCGAGCAGACGCAGCTCGATCTGCGAGTAGTCCACCGCCAAAAAGACGCTGCCCTCGCCTGCCGAAAACGCCGTCTTGACGGTACGGCCCAGCTCCGAGCGCGTCGGGATGTTCTGCAGGTTAGGATCGCTCGATGACAGACGCCCCGTTGCCGTGATGGTCTGGTTGTACGTGGTGTGCACGCGGCCGTCGCCTCGACGCAGCGGGCCCAACGTGTCCAGATAGGTTGACTTGATCTTGGACTTCTCGCGCCAGTCCAAGATCAAACGAACAATCTCGTGGTCGCGGGCAAGTTCACTCAGTACCTTGGCATTGGTCGAATAGTAGCCGCGCTTGGTCTTTTTGAGACCCTTGGTCGGAAGGCCCATCACATCAAAGAGCACATGCGAGAGCTGCATGGGGCTGCCGATGTTAAAGGTCTCGTCGCCTGCCAGGTCGCGAATGCTTCGCTCGACCTCGGTAATCTGGGTCGCCAGGCCCTCGGACAGGCTATGCAGACGGTCGGGGTCTACAAGCATACCCGCGCGCTCCATCTTGGCAAGCACCGGCACGAGCGGCATCTCGATGCCATCGAACACGTTGGCGGCGTTCTCGCGGGTCATGCGATCGCGCAGCGGTGCGACCAGCGCCAGCGTCAAGGCCGCCGTGCGAGCGGCAGGCGCGGGGGCGTCCTCGCCGGTACCCTCTGCACCGCGCGCCGCAGGCAGCGCCATCTGCAGATAGGTATCGGCCAGATACGCCTCGTCGAACTCGGAGCGGTCGGAATCCAGCAGGTAAGCGGCAACCACGGTATCGAAGATGCGCGTGGAATCAGCGGACAGCGGGTCCATGAGCTCGGGCTCAGAAGAATCGATGGGCGAGAGCTCGTGCAGCAGCGCCTTCATGTCCGGGCTCGCCACGCGGCCCTCCATAAACAGGCGCGCAAGCACGCCAGCGATCACACCGTGGGCAAAATTGAAGCCCTCGGCAGCGGCAGGCGCGCCGCCATCGGCCTCCTCGAGCGCAAAGAGCCCCTTGGACGTCGCCAGCCACAGCGTACGCGTCAGGCCAAAGAGCGCACCCTCCTCCTTGTCGTCGTCCACCACGGCGGCGACCCACTCGCCTGTCTCGATCGCGCGAGCGATCTCGGCAGCAGCGGCAGCAAGTGCCCCGGCATCGCCAGCGGCGGCACGCAAAACAGAGGGAATCTCAAACGTGCTGACAGCGGCCGCAGCCCCACCCTCGCCGCCAATCAGCGCCAGGAAGCGGTTCTGCATGGCCGTAATGCCAAGCGTGCCGAGCGCCGCGGACACTTCGTCGGCAGAAAACGCCGGGAATGACGTCGCGTCAAAGTCGAGCTCGACTGGCGCATCGGTGCGAATGGTTGCGACCTTGCGGCTCAGCAGTGCGTCGTCGATGTGTGCACGCAGGCTCTCGCCCATCTTGCCCTTGACCTCGTCGGCATGTGCGATGACTTCGTCCAAGCTGCCGTACTGCGCGATGAGCGCGCTCGCCTTTTTGGGGCCGATGCCCGGTACGCCGGGAATGTTGTCCGACGTATCGCCCTTCAGACCGTAGAAATCGGGCACGAGCGCCGGCGTAATGCCGTGATACAGGTCATCCACGCTCTCGGGCGTCATAATCGCCACGTCGGACAGGCCCTTGCGGGTCGAGACCACGTTGACGTGCTCGGTCACGAGCTGATACATGTCGCGGTCGCCGGTCACCAGCAGCATGTCGCAGCCGGCCTCCTCACCCAGGCGCGCCATGGTACCCAGGATATCGTCGCCTTCCCAGCCCTCGGACTGCAGAATCGGCACGTTGAGCGCACCGAGCAGCTCCTTGATCATCGGAAACTGCGCGTGCAGATCGGGGTCCATGGGCGGGCGCTGAGCCTTGTACTGCGGCAGCATCTCCATGCGCACGCGCGGCTTGCCTTTATCAAACGCCACGACCACACCGTCGGGGTTAAAGGCATCAATCATCTTGAGGAACATGTTCAGAAAGCCGAAGATCGCGTTGGTGGGGCGACCGTCCGGCGCGTTCATGGTCGGCGGCACGGCGTGAAAGGCGCGGTGCATGAGCGAGTTGCCGTCGATGACGGCAAAGGTGCGGCGCTTGTCAGACATATTGAATACCTCGCTTTGGGCTGGGCACGGTTTGCTCAC
>JAXIZX010000435.1:0-2965 GCA_036303765.1 Collinsella sp.
GCAGACTAAAGTCTTGAATAAAAAACCCGGCCTTCCATAGGAAGTCCGGGTATCAGATGCGTGGTAGCCCGTACCAGATTCGAACTGGTGATCTCCGCCTTGAGAGGGCGGCGTCCTAAACCGCTAGACGAACGGGCCATAAGCCTCAGCAGAAAAGAAGTGGTAGCCCGTACCAGATTCGAACTGGTGATCTCCGCCTTGAGAGGGCGGCGTCCTAAACCGCTAGACGAACGGGCCACATGACATCTGCACTGCCGTGCTGCGAGGAAATATATTACGGGACAAAAAACGTCAGCGCAAGAAGAAATTCCAAATTGCCAAAAAATTGTCGGCAGGTTATGGAACACGCAGGTAAACTAGGTAGCTAATTCAAGTTAAGATGGACCAAAAGAGCTTCGCGATCGTTGGGAATGTTGTCTTCGATCACGGCGTCGAGGGCGGAGTTGAGAAGCTGCCCCAGTTCCGGCCCGGGCTTGACTCCAGCACGGATCAGGTCGCCGCCGTTGATGGCGAGCATCTTGAGCGTATAGGGCTCCCCCGCCCTCAGCAGCTCGTGCGCCATCGCGCGCATCTCCTCAATCGTCTCAACGTAATAGAAGCACGACGGGGCCTTGCCAAGTGTGTCGGCACGCTTAAGGTCCATGAGCTCGTCAATCAGGCGGGCCGTGTCGACGCCCTCACCCGAAAGCGCGCGCATCATATTGAGCAGACAGGAGCGCTCGGGGCGCAGCGGCTTGTCATGGTATTTGATGAGCAGGCACACGTCGCGCACCAAGTCGTGCGAGAGCGCCAGGCGATCCATAATGACGCGCGCCTTCTTGGCGCCGAGCTCGGGATGACCGTAGAAGTGTCCGCTACCGGCATGGTCGACCGTGAAGCACTCGGGCTTGGACACATCGTGCAAAAACGCCGCCCACATAAGGCTCGACGAGGGCGCGACGCCGTCACACAGCGCGAGCTCCCCCGCCACCGTCAGCACACGGGCGATATGCACGTAGACGTTAAACGCATGATAGACACTGCGCTGATCAAACCCGCGACCCGCTGCCAACTCGGGCACGGCGGCGCAGATGAGCTCGGGATAGCGGAGCATCGCGTCTCCCCCATGACCGGTCGAAAGAATGCCCTCGAGCTCAATACCCACACGCTCACGCGCCACGGCATCGAGCAGCGGCGCGCACTCGGCAAGCGCACGCTTGGTCTCGGGCTCAATCATAAAGTCCAGACGGCAGGCAAAGCGCACCGCACGCAGCATGCGCAGGGCGTCCTCGTTAAAGCGACGCTTGGGATCGCCGACAGCGCGAATCAGCTTGCGCTCCAAGTCACCCTGGCCGTCGTAGCGGTCAACAAGCCCGCGCTCGGGATGCCAGGCCATGGCATTGACGGTAAAGTCGCGGCGCGCCAGATCGTCCTCGAGCGAGGCGGCACGCTCCACACTCTGGGGATGACGACCATCGGTGTAAAAGCCATCCAGACGGTACGTGGTGACCTCGATACGCTCGCCATCGGAAATAGCCGTGATTCCGCCAAATTTAATGCCCGATTCCACAACCGCGATGCCGGCGGCCTCGAGCGCCGCTTTGGACTCCTGCCACAGGCCGCTACAGCACATATCAACATCGTGGCTGGGGTACCCCATAAGGGCGTCGCGCACCCAACCGCCCACGTACCAAGCCTCAAGACCAGCCGCTTCAAGCGCGCGCAGGACGCGCAGGGACGCATCGGACGGTTGAGTACCGTTGAGCGAAACATTGCACATGCCTATGGCCTCCTGCGACTATCAAATTGGCTATCGATTGCGTCTGCAAGAAGTCTAGCAAGAAACAGCCTCCACTGCACACGCAAGTCCGATAAACAAAAACGCATCCGTCCTAGTCTAAGACGGATGCGAAATAATCAAACTATTCAGACAAGGTGCCGGAACTAGCAGACCTGGCGAACCTCGATGTGCTTCTTATATTCGTCCACCTTGGCAAAATCACCCAGACCGGGGCACTCGACCACGTTGGCGCCAGTGGCCATCGAAAGGCGCAGGGCGTCCTCGACGCGCTCGGGGGCGTCGTGCCACACGGACAGGAAGGCAGCGAGCGAGGAATCGCCGGCGCACACAGTCGACAGCAGCTTGACGTCGAAGGTGCGGTTGGCAAACCAGATATGCTCGCCGTTGGAGAAGTACGCACCGGCGCCACCAAGGGTCAGCAGCACGTTCTTGGCGCCCTTGGCGTGCAGCTCGGCCATAGCGCCCTTGACGGACTCGTCGCCACCACCGCTCACCTTGATGCCAAAGATGTCAAGCAGCTCGTCGTCATTGGGCTTGATCAGCAGTGGCTCCAGAGCAATGAGGTCTGCCAGCTGATGGCTCGAGATGTCGAGGACGAACTCGGCCCCCTTGGCCTTGACACGGCGCAGGACCTCGGCCAAGAAGCCCTCGGAAGTGTTGGGAGGCAGCGAGCCGCTGATGACCAGGCAGGTCATGTCATCGAGCGAATCGATAAGTTCAAACATCTCCTGCTCGTTGGCCTCATTGATGGCGGCACCGGCATTGACCATGTTGTACTCGGTGTCGGGACCGGCGTTGAGGAACACATTGACGCGCGTAATACCGTCGGTCCACACGGGCTTGACGGGCACGCCCAGGGCCTCGGCGCCCTTAACGATAAACTCACCCGAGAAGCCGGCGAAGAAACCCAGGATCGTGGTGTCGACACCATAGTGGTCAAGCGTAAACGAGACGTTGAGGCCCTTGCCGTTGGGCGTGTAGACGGCATTGCGGGTACGCGTGACGGTGTTGGCAGCAAGACCGTCGCAGGCGATGTTGTAGTCAATGGCGGGATTTGCAGTGAGCGTGTATATCATGAATGTTCCTTTCACGAAGCAACGTGTTAATGAAAGTATATTCCACGCATCGGTAAAAGGCTAGGACAACTCGGTGAACGGTGTGGAAGCGATGAAGTACGGCAGGACA
>JAXIZX010000436.1:0-1805 GCA_036303765.1 Collinsella sp.
GAACGTCTACGTCAAGATTCCGTGCGTGACCACCAAGGGCGAGTCCACCGCCGAGCTGGTCCGCAAGCTTTCGGCCGACGGCATCAAGGTCAACGTCACCACCATCTTTACGCCCGAGCAGGTCGACGAGATGGTCGAGGCTGTTGACGCCGAGACGCCGTCCATCATTTCGCTCTTTGCCGGCCGTATCGCCGATACCGGCGTCGATCCCATTCCGTTTATGACGGAGTCGGTCGAGAAGGCCGCCGCCAAGCCCAACTGCGAGGTCCTGTGGGCGTCCACGCGCGAGCTCATCAACATTTACCAGGCCGAGGCCTGCGGTTGCCAGATCATTACAGTGCCCAACAGCATCCTGGCCAAGCGCAAGAACATCGGTCGCGACCCGTACGAGGTCTCGCTCGACACCGTGCGCGGCTTTGCCAAGGATATCGCGGCGCTCGGTTTCCATATCCTGCCGTAAGCAAGGGTACCCCCGCCTGCGACGTGCAAAATTGAGAGTATTCAGCAAGGTAAAGGCTTTTACCAGCTAGATAAAGCACGGAACAGCCCCCGTTTTGGCTCTGACGACGCTAAAACGGGGGCTGTTTGTGACTTTATTGCCTCTGAGGGGCATCCGGAACGGCGGAATTTGCAGAATACTCGCGATTCTGCACGTCGCGAGAGGGGGGACCCTTGCTTTAGGCGGTTTACTTCCCCTGCACCATGGTGAGCGAGATCTTCTTGCGGTCGCGATCGACTTTTTCGACCCACACCTTCACCGTGTCGCCGACGCGCACGACATCACTCGGGTGCTTAACGAAGCGGTTGGCCAGCTTGGAGATGTGCACGAGGCCGTCCTGGTGCACACCCACGTCGACGAAGGCGCCAAAGTCGACGACGTTGCGCACCGTGCCCTTGAGTTCCATGCCGGGCTCCAGGTCGTCGATGGAAAGCGCCGAGCGGCTAAAGACTACCTCGGGCGCGTCGTCGCGCGGGTCGCGGCCGGGCTTTTTGAGTTCGTTAACGATGTCGATGAGCGTGAGGGTGCCGCAGTCTAGGTCGCTTGCCAGCGCCGAGATGCTGCCCAGGCGGCGCTCGATATCGGGTACGCCGCCACGGCTGAGTTCGCTGGCGGCAACGCCGGCGCGCTCCAGGACGGCCGTGGCCACCTCGTAGCTTTCGGGGTGGACGCTCGTCGCGTCGAGCGGGTTCTTACCGCCGCTGATGCGCAGGAAGCCCGCGGCGTTGAGGTATGCCTTGGGCCCCAACTTGGGGACCTTTTTGAGCTGGCGGCGATCGGTAAAGGCGCCGTTTTCCTCGCGGTACGCCACGATGTTCTTGGCCACGCTCGGCGTGATGCCCGATACGTATCCCAGCAGGCTCGCGCTCGCGGTATTTACGTCGACGCCCACGCGGTTGACGACGTCTTCCACCACGTGACCCAGCGTGCGCGAAAGCTCGGCCTGGTCAAGGTCGTGCTGGTATTGGCCCACGCCGATAGACTGGGGCGGGATCTTGACGAGCTCTGCCAGCGGGTCCTGCAGGCGGCGGCCCAGGCTCATGGCACCGCGCACGGTGACGTCCAGGTCGGGATACTCCTGGCTTGCGAGCTCGGAAGCGGAGTACACCGACGCGCCGGCCTCGTTGACGATGGTGTATCGCAGTCCGGGTGCCTGCTCGGCAATGAACTCCGAGACGACTTCCTCGGTCTCGCGGCTGGCGGTGCCGTTGCCGATGACGATGGTGTTGACGCCGTCCTTCTTGACGAGGCGGGCGAGCTCGCGCTTGGTGCCGACGACGTCGTGGCGCGGCTTGGTGGGGTAGAC
>JAXIZX010000437.1:0-7071 GCA_036303765.1 Collinsella sp.
GAGGATACCTCGGCGGATCGCCTGGGCGTCCGCCCGGGCGATGTCGTTGTCGCGCGCATTTTGACCTACCCGACGCGCCTGGAATCGGGCACCGTGACGATTGAACGCCGCATTGGCGGAGATGACGCGCCCGATTTGGGCGTTCAATATGTGATGGCGCGTTACGGCTATACCGATAGCTATCCCGAGGCCGCGCTGGACGAGGCCGAGGAGCTTTCGCTCGATGTGTCCGCGGCGCTTAAGGACCCGCTCCGCCGCGATCTGCGCGACCGCTTTGTCATCACGATCGACCCGGTCGACGCGCGCGACTTTGACGATGCCATTTCGTTGGAGCGCACGCCCGAGGGTGGCTACAAGCTGGGTGTGCATATCGCCGACGTTTCACACTATGTGGCTTGGGACGGGCATATCGATCTTGAGGCTCGCCATCGTACGACATCGGTGTATCTGGCCGATCGCGTGCTTCCCATGCTGCCCGAACGCCTGTCCTGTGACCTGTGCTCGCTTCGCCCTGACGAGGACCGTCTTGCGTTTACCGTCGATATCGAGCTCGATGAGCAGGGTCGCGTGCGGCATTACGATCCGTACCCCAGCGTGATTCGCTCGCGTGTGCGTATGGACTATGACGGCGCCGAGGCGCTGCTGGTGCGTGCCGGTGCGGTTGAGTATTCGGTGCTGGAGGGTGCGGCCGAGGATGTTGCGGCTGCCGAGGCCTCGCGCGAGGAAGCGCTTGAGCGCGGTCTTGCGTGCGAGGAGACTGCCCGCGGCTACAACATCGACCTCGGCGATTTCCTTGTCGCCGCTAACGAACTCGCCGAACTTCGCCGTCGTATTCGTCGCGCCCGCGGCTCAGTCGATTTTGACACGGCCGAGATTCGCGCTCTATTGGATGAGGACGGAGTGCCCGTGCAGATTGTGGCGCGTGAGCGTTCGTGTGCCACGTCGCTTATCGAGGAAGCCATGCTGCTCGCCAACGAGTGCGTTGCAGAGTGGCTGGCAGACCGTGATATCGAGGCCTGCTATCGCGTGCATGAGGATCCGAGCCCCGATAGCCTGCACGGTGCTGCCGTTGCGTTGGCGCAGCTAGGCATCATCGACGATCGCCGTGCTGCCGGTATTGCCCTGGGGAGCCCCGATGAGCTGCAGGCTGCAGTTGATGCTGCCGCCGGTTCGGCCAACGCACCGCTCGTTAACACGCTGCTTCTGCGCAGCATGCAGCGCGCGCTGTACAAGCCGCGCAACGAGGGCCACTTTGCGCTCGCCGCGCCGTGCTACTGTCACTTTACGAGTCCCATCCGTCGCTATCCCGATCTGGTGGTGCACCGCGTGCTCAAACTGCAGTTGGCCTATGAGCAGCTCGGCGGCAAGGACGCCTTGGTCCGTACGCCGTGGCTGATCGGCAAGGGGCGCGAGTCGCTGCCGCGCATTCTGCCGCAGATCTGCCGCGCATGTAGCGATGCCGAGCGCGCGGCAGATGCCGCCAGCCATGCGACGCAAAAGATCAAGATTGCCCAGTACTATGAGGATCGCCTGGGCGAGCGCTATGCCGGAACCGTCTCGTGGGTTAGCAGCATGGGCCTCTTTGTGCGCTTGGACCTGACGCAGGTCGAAGGCTTGGTTTCGATTAAGAGCCTGGGCAACGAGTGGTTCGAGTTCGACGAGGACGCGCTTACTCTGACGGGCGCCGACACAGGCACCCGTTACGAGCTGGGGCAGCGCGTGATTATCGAGGTCTCACGTGTCAATACCACGCGTGGGCACTTGGACTTCAAGCTTATCCATTAGCCAAATCCCGACTCATGGTGGAGGAGCGGAGGGCGGCCTTTCGGGACCGCCCTCCGCATTTGAATTGTGGCCACCTTACCGTCTGCCTGGCTGCCCGCTTGCCTGCTATTTGGGAGGTAAAACCTACCAAAATAAACCTGTCCCTTTTTGGCAGGTTTACAAGAAAGCGGGGATGAGATGGCGACGGTGTACGGTTATGCGCGGGTGAGTTCGCGCGATCAAAATCTTAATCGGCAGCTGGATGCGCTGGGCGCCTATGGTGTGGGCTCGGCGAATATTTATGCCGACCATGCGAGCGGCAAGGACTTCGATCGGCCGCATTATCGCGAGCTGCTGCACGTCCTGGGAGACGGGGACGTGCTGGTGGTGCTTTCTATCGACCGACTTGGTCGTAATTACTCCGAGATTCTTGAGGAATGGCGACGCATTACCAAGGAGCTCGGGGTTGCCATTGTGGTGTTGGACATGCCATTGCTTGACACGCGCGCTAGGGCCAGCGGCGCGCCAGATGTGACCAACGTCCTGATTGCCGATATTGTGCTGCAACTGCTGAGCTACGTGGCGCAGGTGGAGCGCGAGAATATCCATCGGCGCCAAGCGGAGGGAATTGCAGCGGCGCGGGCGCGAGGGGTCCGTTTCGGTCGACCTCGCAAGCCGTGCCCTCCTCAGTTTGAGCTGGTGCGCAATAGCTATGAGGCGGGCGATATTACCCGCAGCCAGGCAGCAAAGTGCCTGGGCGTGTGCGTGGGGACGTTCGATCGCTGGATGCGCGAGGCGGGGTAGGGGTTTGCGTCGCTTTGTCGCTTCCTGTTGCGATTCAAATTTTGATACGGTGACGATGTCATTTGGGGCTACACTCGCTCATATTTAAAAAGACGGAGGTTGGCCTTTGGCGCACATGAAGAAAATAATCGAGTGGACCGCGATCGCTCTGTTCGCCGCAACGCTGGCGGGCATCTGGGTGCTGACGGAGCAAAACGCAGTGCAGACGTCGTTGCTGAGCGAGTCCACCGCGCGCGTGGTGGAGGGTCAGGCTGCGAGCGTTCAGGCTACCGGCATCACGGGTGAAACTCAGGCGGGGGACGGCATGACTGAGAGTACCAATCCGGCTGCCTCGACGGTCCAGCCTGGTCGACTTGCTTCCATTCGCATGTGGGTAGGCGCAAACGTCCGTCGCGTCGCCCATACCGTAGAGTTTTTCTTCGTCGGATTGTTCGCCTCGGTGATCGTGGTCTGCTTTTCCAGGCGTCCATGGAGTGTGTGTTCCCGTTGCGTGCCTGTGTTTCTCTTTTGCGCTGCCTGTTCCGTTGGCGACCAGGTGCATAAGATCTTTGTTCCCGGCAGGCATTTCGACGTTATCGATTTAGGATTCGATGCTGCGGGCCATGTCACCGCCATGCTGTTGGTATTGCTGGCAGCGGCGTTGGTGCGCCATGTGACTCGGCCGATCGGCGCCCATGCGAGGCGCTAGCCTTAAGACGAGACATCGCGACTGCCTATGCTTCGACATTGACTACAATAACGGCTGCAATCGCGAGTGGTCGTCGATGTGCAGTTTTCCAGACACCTGTTTTCTCTAAGAAAGGAAATCCCATGGCGGTATTGTTTGTTGAATATCCCAAGTGCTCGACCTGTAAGAAGGCCAAGGCATGGCTGGACGAACATGGGGTAGAGTATATCGATCGCGATATCGTTTTGGACAATCCCACGGCTGATGAGCTTGCGACCTGGATTGCTCGTTCGGGGCTGCCGGTGCGGCGCTTCTTTAATTCGTCGGGTATGAAATATCGAGAGCTGGGCCTGAAGGCGCGTCTGGATGCGGGCATGACGGATCAGGAGTGCTACGAGCTGCTGGCGACCGACGGCATGCTGGTCAAGCGTCCGCTGCTGGTGGGCGACGACTTTGCGATTCCCGGCTTTAGGGAAGCGGCTTGGGCCGAGGCGTTGCTGTAGCGGCTGCGGAAAGTGCGTCCCGTTTTAAGCTCGGATTCCGGGACGCAGTTTCCGGTTGAAGGGGCTAGCGGAAACCGTATCCCAGTTTGAGCGCGAAATCTGGGATACGGTTTCCGTTTGGGGCCTCTAGGGGAAAGCGCGTCCCGTTCTGGACGTAAATTCCGGGATGAGCTTTCCGGTTGGCGGTCATATGCGCTAATCCTCAAGCCGCGCCCATTCGTGCGGATCGTAGACCTTTACGTGCTTGTTGGGCTTGCCGCTCCAGTACTCCTCGTCCATAAAGGGCAGATATGCCTGAACGCCGGGGCAGATAAAGGGAATCCGCTGCTGTTGCAGTCGCTCGCGCTGGCGTTGCTCCAGGTGCGCCTCGGATATGACGGTCGGCATACCGGACAGCTCGACGAGGCTTGCCTGGATTCGCTTAAGGTCGGGGAGTCCCGCGTGCCATGACACCCGCATGATCAAAAAGGATGCACGGCGGTATTTTGCCTGCATCACCGTGATGGCGGGGCGCAGTGTGGGATGGATTTTGTCCCGTTCGGGCCAAAGGTCAGCAGTGATCTCGAGGCCCAGGGTCTCCCATAGGTAATCAAGCTCTTCGTCCATGGCGCCTCGATATCTACGCGATCATTGATACCTCGATTGTGTTGCCTGGTGCTATCGTTTTCGCGGTAGAATCTGCCAACGGTTGACGGCTACCGCTCGCGGCGTTTTGTCCTTCGTGTACAGCGGTCGGCTTCACAGGTCCTTCACGGGTTGGACTAAATTAGGCCAATTTGACTGAATTTCAAAAAAGTCAAAATTGGGGCTTGCGTCACGGCGGGACTTCCCGTATATTTCTTTCTTGCGCAAAGGCACAGCCGAGCGCAGCGATGCAGTCATTGGGATGTCGTCTAATGGCAGGACAGCGGATTCTGGTTCCGTCAATGGGGGTTCGACTCCCTCCATCCCAGCCATTGCATTTGCTACATATGGCCCGTTCGTCTAGCGGTTTAGGACGCCGCCCTCTCAAGGCGGAGATCACCAGTTCGAATCTGGTACGGGCTACCAAAATTGAACGCCCGGGCCTCGTAAGAGACCCGGGTTTTGTGTATTGACCGTATATACGGCGCCTGCCGTGTTTCGCTCAGATCGAGGAGTAGCCATGGATCTGCCCATCAGCTTGCAAGACATCACGTATGCCGAGAACTATCTGGCGCAGGGCGACCTGGCTACGGCGACGCCGCTGCTGGAGCGTCTGGTGGAGCTCGCCGAGGAGTATATCGACGCTGAGTGCAAGACGGAGGAGAAGCGCCAATACTTTAGCTTCGATAGCAAGTTTGAGCGCTTGGCCTATCGCCGCGTGGAGAAGGATCCGCGCGAGCTCGTGCAGGTCGAGGTGCCGTTTGACCGCCTGTACTCTGACATGGCGTTTGCCTACATTCGCCAGCAGGATTATGTGAGCGCTCGTAATGCCTTGATGCAGGCTGTGCGTTGGGACCCCATGAACTGCAACTATCGCTTGGATTTGGCCGAGCTGTTCCGCGCACTCGAGGACAAGCAGGAATGGGCATCGCTCTCGTTCTCGGTGCTGGAGCGTGCAAGCGATGGCAAGTGCGCCGCCCGCGCTTACGCCAATCTAGGTCAGTACTTCTTGGAGCCCGAGACCGAGAACGTTTCGGCTGCCGTGGGCTGCGCGCGTCTGGCGCTGCGCCTGGCGCCCAACGATGCGCATACGACGCGCCTGCTCAACAAGATCCATACTACCTATCCGGATGCCGCCGAGGAGAGCGACGAGCACGTGATGGGCGAGCTGGCGTTGCAGGGCGTTCCGACCTCACCTTCGGCCGAGATTGCCATCTGCCTGATTATGTGCGCGACCGATGCTGCAAGCGACGGCGACAAGCAGGAGGCGACGCGCCTGACGGTGCGTGCTCGCGACTTGGTGGGCGAGGAGGCCTGCGCGGCGATTATCAAACTGGTGCGCGAGAGCGATGCCGAGCTCAATGCCGAGCGCAAGGCAAAGCGTGAGGCTGCGGGCTCAAACGCCGATGGCGCCAAGGAGGCCGGCGATGCCCAGTAAGCGCGAGCGCAAGCTCATTTCCAAGAATCGCTCGGCGCATCACGAGTACTTTATCGATGAGACGTTTGAGTGCGGTATTGAGCTGAGCGGCGCCGAGGTCAAGTCGATTCGCGAGCGCGCCTGTCAGATCACTGACACTTTTGCGCTGATTCGTGGCGGCGAGTGCTGGCTCGTCGGACTGCATATCCACCCTTATAGCCATGGTGGCGTTTGGAATCGCGATCCCGACCGTCGGCGTCGTCTGCTTCTGCACCGCAAGGAGATCGACTTTCTTGACGGCAAACTTCGCAACCGTGGTTATGCGCTGGTTCCGTTGGAGCTCTACTTTAATACCGACGGCCGCGTAAAGCTGCTGCTGGGTCTGGGTCGCGGCAAGAAGCTCTACGACAAGCGCGAGGACATGGCCAAGCGTGATGTCCAACGCGAGATCGACCGCGCCCTCAAAGAGCGCAACCGCTAGACACTCTGTATAAGTTGCGGTGGAATACGGACTGTTTTGCCTGTTTGAGGGGCTATTCAGTCCCTATTTCACCGCAACTGTGGGTGTCTCATCTTTCTTACTGTTCTGACACATATGTCTCAAAGGCGGCGTCCGTTATGGGTGCCGCCTTTTTTGTGGGTACATACATCCATGAGGTTCAATTCTGGGTTAGGGGAGTGATCATTATGGACAAAACTGCGTTCTTTACGATGCCGAGCGGCCTGTATGTGGTGAGTGCCGCGGCCGACGGGCTGCGTGCCGGCTGCGTTATCAACACAGCGGTGCAGGTGACATCCGCCCCGGCGCGCATCTCGGTTGCCGTGAACAAGGAAAATGTCACGTCCGGCGTAATCGCATCGGCTAAGGCTTTTGCGCTGACCGTGATTGACCAGACCGCCGACATGCTCTATATCGGCAACTTTGGCTTCCGCACCAGCAGCGATTACGACAAGTTTGCCAAGTACGAAACCCACGAGACCGCGCTGGGCATGCCCTATGTGCCCGAGCACGCGGCGGCGCTGTTTAGCTGCCGTCTGATTGATGCCGTGGATGTGGGCACGCACCTGCTCTTTATCGGTGAGGTCGAAGATGCCGAGCGTCTGAGCGGCGAGGCCCCGCTGACCTATGACTACTACCACAAGGTGTTAAAGGGCAAGACGCCGCCCAAGGCTTCGTCGTATCAAGGCTAGAAATGTTCTAAAAATACTTGCATTATATTATTGAGAATATATACTAATAAGCAAGTACACCAGCAGTCACGTTCGAGAGGAGAACATCATGGCTGAGGAGA
>JAXIZX010000438.1:0-6659 GCA_036303765.1 Collinsella sp.
CGCTAATATTATGGTGCGTACGGCGCGCCTGCCGCTTGACCGACAGCTTGCCGAGGGCACCTTTGACCTGTGCCTGATCGACTTTGGCTCGTCGCTGGCGCTTGAGCCTGCGTCGGCCGTGGCCGGTACCGGCGGCAAGGCATCCTTTACCGAGCGCTATGCCACGCTGCGTCGCGCGACGGTTGCCTATGCCCCGCCCGAGATGCTCACCGACGATATTCCCGATCTGCGCGCTTTGCGTATGTCGCCGGCGATCGACGTCTATGCCGCGGCAAGCACGGTTTACGAGCTCATTGCCGGCGTCGCGCCATACGAAGCCGCGCCGAGCACTTCGGGCACCTCGGGTTCGCGCAAAAAGACGCGCGACATCGCGAGCCCCTACCGTCTCAAGATGGACACGCGGCCCGACTATCCCATTGGTGCCCATGCGCCCGGTTGTGATTTGACTCAGCTGCTTCGTCGTGAGCCCGATGTGGCGCTCGCCGCGGCCGAGCAGGCCCAGCAGCTGGGGCTTGAGCCGGATTCCGAAGAGCTACGCGATGCGCTGGCGTTTGTCGATGCCCAGCTGTTCGACGTGGTGATGGCCTGTCTGTCCAGTCATCAAAAAGATCGTCCCGAGCCGGCGGCGGTCGAGGCGGCGCTCTCGGCGTTTTGTGACCACTATGCGCAAAATGTCGGTCGTTCGCTTCGCGGCGAGCCGCTCACGCCGTGCCCCATGGATGCGTCTGGCCGCGCGGTTCGTCGCGCGCTGATGGTCGGCGCGACGGTCGTCTGTGGCGTGGTTTGGGCTGTGGTCGTGGTTTCGGCCGCGCTGCTGGCGTCGGGCGCCCGCGTGACGGCGACTTTGGGATCGCTCGTGTGGTCTGGGTCGCTACCGAGTATTATTGCCGCACTGGCGTTGGCGCTGCCAGGCATAGCCGGCGTTACCGCGGGGGCACTTGCGCGCAATCGGCGCTCGGGGTTCCTGCAGGGTGTGCTTGCGCTTTCTGCCTGCGAGGTTCCGGTGCTGGTTGTGGCTGCATGTAGCGTATTTTCCCAACGCGCCGTGATGGGCGGCCTTGTTGCCGCTCTGGTTGCAACCTATACGCTTACGTGGTTTTTGCTTGCGATGGGCTTTGCCTTTGAACTTCCCGTTTCGGCACCACGACGCACAAAAGCCCAGATGGCGACTCCGCTTGCCGGTGGAGCCGCAGCTGCCCGTACTTTTGGCGGACCTGTCGAAGTATCGTCCGATTCTATTTCTACGACCAAGGAGGCCTAGGTCATGGCATCTCAAGTTGAGCTCACCCCATGCGGGGCCATGTTTGACATCTTTAAGCGCGCGGCGCATCTGAGCCATATCGAGCTGTGCGGCTTGGTGCTTTCGTCCCGTCCGCTCGCCGACGGCCGCAGCCCGCAGAGCCGAGCCGCCGATCGCTCTTGGGTTTCCCGCTTTATCGTTCGCGCGCCGGTCGGCACGCTTCAGCAGCGCTACTTTGCCGAATACGGTACCTCGGCTGCGCGTATTATGTCGCAACTGGCCCTGCGCCAGCGCAATCCCATGGACTCCACGGCTGTGATCAATATGGTGTGCGGTCCTGCAGGTGAACCGATGGTACGCGCGCTCGAAGAGTGCCACCAGGACACGAATCTCTATCGCAACGCGCTCGATCGCCTGTCCCAGGCGGCGGAACTCATGCCCGCCGAGCGCGCCGAGGCCGTGCTGGTGCTGTTTGTCGCCGTCGGTTGTTCGGCGGATGTGCGGTCCTCGGTGAACTATGCCATCGACTACGCGCACGCGACCTGTGGCGGAGGCACATCCACGCCGCGTTCGCTTGGCATGTCGCTGACTGCGGGCGAACGCGAACCCGCCCCGGCGCACCCCTTGGGCTTGCTGCGCGTGCAAAACAGTTTTGTCGTGAGCGCCCCGCGCTGGATTCAGCCGAGTGAGCAGGGTGTTGAGATTGGCGCGCTGGCCACTGGTGAGGGCGATATTACCGACGTCGGCGACGATGTCTCGGCCCGCCATGCCCATATCTGGTGCGATGCTCAAAATATCTGGCACGTCGAGGACTTGTCGTCCACCAACGGAACCGTGGTGGTAAACGGGGCCACGCGCGTCTGCATTCAGGTCGAGCCCGGCCGTTCCGCCCAACTCAATCCCGGCGACGAGCTCAAGCTCGGCGAATCCACTACCTACGCCATCCTCTTCGGTGCCCTCTAGCCGGCAGTTAGGGACGTTCCTTTTCTGCCGGCACTTGGGGACACTCCTCGGCGCGCCAGAGCCGGTCGCCTGGGGATGGAGAGGCCATTTTGGCCCTTGGCAGTCACCCAAGGTAAACCTTTACCGCCCGCCTATATTTGCCGAAATTACACTTGAAGGCGGGGTACAATAAACCCGCATGCGGATTTCCGTTGCGGGCGCTTCCCATCGCCGGGGCGTGCCCGGGAGCATCCGACATGCGGCCTTTGCGGCGCTCGGTCATGTGCAAGACGGGTAGCTGGGCTTGTGGAGCGCGTGCAGCCCTCCTCGCCTCGGCATGCCTTCTCTCCACGCCATGTACCTGCTGCTGAGTCCGCCTGCCAGATGATTGGAAGCAACAGCGAAAATCCCATCACGCCAACATCCCGGCGATCGCCGGGGCCTGTATACCTATATGAGAGGAGAGGGGTATATGGCGCGTAAGTTTAAGTCTATGGACGGCAACGAGGCGGCCGCATATGTTTCGTATGCGTACACCGAGGTAGCGGGAATTTATCCCATTACGCCGTCCAGCCCGATGGCCGACCATGTCGACCAGTGGGCGGCCCAGGGTCGCAAGAACATCTTCGGCACCCCGGTCAAGGTCGTCGAGATGGAGTCCGAGGCAGGTGCAGCCGGTACCGTTCACGGTTCGCTGGGCGCCGGTGCTCTGACCACCACCTACACGGCTTCCCAGGGCCTGCTCCTGATGATCCCGAACATGTACAAGATCGCGGGCGAGCAGCTCCCGGGCGTCTTCCACGTCTCCGCGCGTTGCGTCGCTTCGCACGCCCTGAACATTTTTGGCGATCACTCCGACGTCATGGCCTGTCGTCAGACCGGCTTCGCCATGCTCGCCGAGGGCAACGTCCAGGAGGTCATGGACCTCTCGCCGGTGGCTCACCTTGCCGCCATCGAGGGTAAGACCCCGTTCCTTAACTTCTTCGACGGCTTCCGCACCAGCCACGAGATCCAGAAGGTCGCCATGTGGGACTACAAGGATCTGGCCGAGATGTGCGACATGGACGCCGTCCAGGCTTTCCGCGATCACGCGCTCAACCCTGAGCACCCGCATACCCGCGGTAGCCACGAGAACGGCGACATCTTCTTCCAGAACCGCGAGGCCTGCAACAAGGTCTACGACGAGCTTCCCGCCGTCGTCGAGGGCTACATGAAGAAGATCAACGAGAAGCTCGGCACCGATTACGGCCTGTTCAACTACTACGGCGCTCCCGATGCCGACCGCGTCGTCGTGTGCATGGGCTCCTTCTGCGACGTGCTCGAGGAAGTCATCGACTACCTCAACGCTCACGGCGAGAAGGTCGGCCTGGTCAAGGTTCGCCTGTTCCGTCCGTTCTCCATCAAGCACTTTGTCGACGTTCTCCCCGAGACCGTCCAGAAGATCGCCGTCATGGACCGTACCAAGGAGCCGGGTTCCATCGGCGAGCCGCTCTACCAGGACGTCGTCTCCGCTCTCTACGAGGCCGGCAAGACGGGCATCAAGGTCGTCGGCGGCCGCTATGGCCTGGGCAGCAAGGACACGCCTCCCGCGTCCGCGTTCGCTGTCTTCGAGGAGCTCAAGAAGGACGAGCCCAAGCGCGAGTTCACCATCGGCATTGTCGATGACGTGACCAACCTGAGCCTGCCCGAGGCCGAGGATACGCCCAACACCGCAGCCCCCGGCACCATCGAGTGCAAGTTCTGGGGTCTGGGTGGCGACGGTACCGTCGGCGCCAACAAGAACTCGATCAAGATCATCGGCGACCACACCGACAAGTACGTCCAGGCCTACTTCCAGTACGACTCCAAGAAGACCGGCGGCGTCACCGTCTCGCACCTGCGCTTTGGCGATTCTCCGATCCGTTCGCCGTACTACGTGACCAAGGCCGACTTTGTCGCTTGCCACAACCCCAGCTACATCGTTAAGGGCTTCAAGATGGTCCGCGACGTCAAGCCGGGCGGCACCTTCCTGGTCAACTGCCAGTGGAGCGACGAGGAGTTCGCCGAGCACATGCCCGCCGTGGCCAAGCGCTACATCGCGAACAACAACGTCAACGTCTACCTGATCGACGCTATCGACCTGGCCGCCAAGGTCGGCATGGGCAAGCGCACCAACACGGTGCTCCAGTCCGCCTTCTTCGCGCTGGCCAAGGTCCTGCCCGCCGAGGACGCCCTGCAGTACATGAAGGACGCGGCTACCAAGTCCTACATGAAGAAGGGCCAGGCTATCGTCGACGCCAACCACAAGGCCATCGATGCCGGCGCTACCGCCTTCCGTAAGTTCGAGGTTCCGGCCGACTGGGCTACCGCCGAGGATGCCGCTCCCGTCGAGCTCTCCGAGGAGACCAAGTCCGCTATCGCCCAGCAGGTCAAGAACCTGCTCGAGCCCATCGATCGCATGGACGGCGACAGCCTGCCCGTTTCCGCCTTCGTCGATTGCGCCGATGGCCAGTTTGAGCTGGGCGCCTCCGCATACGAGAAGCGCGGCGTCGCCGTGGTCGTTCCCCACTGGGACGAGACCAAGTGCATCCAGTGCAACCAGTGCGCCTACGTGTGCCCGCATGCCACCATCCGTCCGTTCGCGATGACCGAGGACGAGGCTGCCGCCGCGCCCGAGGCTACCCGCACGCTCGACGCCATGGGCCCCAAGGCCAAGGGCATGAAGTTCACCATGGCTGTGTCCCCGCTCGACTGCATGGGCTGCACCAACTGCGTCAAGGTTTGCCCCAAGGGCGCCCTCGAGATGGTTCCCACCGAGCAGGAGATGGACCAGCAGCCCGTTTGGGACTACATGGTCGAGAACGTCTCCGAGAAGAAGGAGCTCATCGCGGCCAACGTCAAGGGCAGCCAGTTTAAGCAGCCCTACTTGGAGTTCTCCGGCTCCTGCGCCGGCTGCGCCGAGACCGCCTATGCACGTCTGGTGACCCAGGTTGCCGGCGACCGCATGTTCATCTCCAACGCTACCGGCTGCTCTTCCATTTGGGGCAACCCCGCTGCCACCGCTCCTTACTGCAAGGACAAGGACGGTCACGGCCCGGCGTGGAACAACTCCCTGTTCGAGGACAATGCCGAGCATGGTCTGGGCATGGCCGTTGGCTATGAGGCCGTTCAGCACAAGCTGATCGCCGCTACCCAGGACATCATCGCTGCCGATGGTCCGTCCGACGAGCTCAAGGCCGCCGGCCAGGCTTGGATCGACTCCGTCAACGACGCCGAGGCCTCCAAGACCGCTGCCGCTGCCTACGTTGCCGAGCTCGAGAAGTGCGGCTGCGACGCTTCCAAGGCGATCCTCGCCGACAAGGCTTACCTCACCAAGAAGTCCTTCTGGATTTTCGGCGGCGACGGCTGGGCCTACGACATCGGCTTCGGTGGCCTGGACCACGTCCTGGCTTCCGGCCACAACGTCAACGTCTTCGTCTTCGACACCGAGGTCTACTCCAACACCGGTGGTCAGGCCTCCAAGGCCTCGAACCTGGGCCAGGTCGCTCAGTTCGCCGCTGCCGGTAAGGTGACCAAGAAGAAGTCTCTGGCCGAGATTGCCATGAGCTACGGCTACGTCTACGTGGCGCAGGTCGCCATGGGCGCCAACCCGGCTCAGACCCTCAAGGCCATCCACGAGGCCGAGGCCTACGACGGCCCGTCCCTCATCATCGGCTACAGTCCCTGCGAGATGCACTCCATCAAGAAGGGTGGCATGCAGAACTGCCAGGCCGAGATGAAGAAGGCTGTCGAGTGCGGTTACTGGAACCTCTTCCGCTTCAACCCCGAGGCTGCTGCCGGCAAGAAGTTCTCGCTCGATTCCAAGGAGCCCGCGGGCGGTTATCAGGAGTTCCTGATGAACGAGGCCCGTTACGCTTCGCTGACGCGTTCCTTCCCCGAGCGCGCCGAGGAGCTCTTCAAGGAGAATGAGCAGGCCGCTATGGACCGCTATCAGCACCTGCTGAAGCTCAAGACGGTGTACAACGAGGCCTAGGTCTCCCACCGCAGGATCTGAGGGCTAACCTTCGCGGACGTCCTCGGACATGAAAGAACCCCCGCTGCGCACTACGTGCGGCGGGGGTTCTTTCGTCCTGCGGAGTGTCCGCGAAGGTCAGCCCTCAGATCCTGCTACGGCTACGTCCTCGGATTGTGTGAGCGGATGACGGACGTGGTTGGTCGGGTATTCCGTCCCCTTCGCTGTTTCGTGGCTTTGCCGCGAAACCTCGCGCCACTTTGGGGATGGATGGGGGACTTGGCTGTTGCCGCCTTTTCGGAGCCCTTCTTTATTCCTTATGCTGGATGAAAAGCCCCTTGTTTTTGCAGGGGTGCATACTCGACTTATAAGTGCATAGAATCTCGTATAGCGCGAGTAAGATATTGCGCTGTCCGTTTTGTGTTTAGCAGAGATGTAGTTTGCATAATCTGACATAATCCTCGCTGCATTTAAATAAAGTTGCAC
>JAXIZX010000439.1:0-1652 GCA_036303765.1 Collinsella sp.
ATGGCCGGTATGAACATGCAGCAGATGATGAAGCAGGCTCGCAAGATGCAGGAGCAGCTTGCCGCCGCGCAGGAGAACCTCAAGTCCCAGACCGTCGACGCCTCTGCCGGCGGCGGCATGGTCAAGGTGACCGTTAACGGCGAGATGGAGCTCGTCAACCTCACCATCGATCCCGATGCCCTCGATCCCGAGGACGTCGATATGCTGCAGGACATGATCATGGCTGCCGTCAACGAGGCCGTCCGCGGCGTCAACGAGCTCGCCAACAAGCAGATGGGCGCCATCACCGGCGGCCTCAACATCCCGGGCATGCCGTTCTAAGACACGCATATATATGAGTGCCAACCACAGTCTGCAAAAACTGCTCGATGAGCTGGGCCGTCTGCCGGGCATTGGTCCCAAGTCGGCCCAGCGCATCGCCTATTACCTGCTCGAGGCCGATGCCGAGGAGGCGCGCCGCCTGGCCGAGGCCATCCTGGAGGTCAAGCAGGAGGTCCACTTTTGCAGCCGCTGCTTTAACTACGCCACGGCCGACGAGTGCTCCATCTGCCAGGACCCGATGCGCGATACCACTCGCATTTGCGTGGTGGGCGAGCCGCGCGATGTCCAGGCGATCGAGCGCACGGGCAGCTACCACGGCCTCTACCACGTATTGGGCGGCGTGATCAGTCCCATGGACAAGATTGGCCCCGAGCAGCTGCACATTCGAGAGCTGCTGGCACGCTTGGGCCACGAGGACATCCACGAGGTCATCATCGCCACCAACCCCAACATCGAGGGCGAGACCACGGCGAGCTATCTGGCCCGTACCATCAAGCCGTTGGGCGTCGAGGTGTCGCGTCTGGCAAGCGGCCTTCCCGTGGGCGGCGACTTGGAGTATGCCGACGAGCTTACGCTTGGCCGCGCCATCGAGGCCCGTCGCGCGATTTAGGTGGCGAGCCTGTCCCTGCCGTATGTTCTCCTCGCGACGCACGGGGTAGCCATAATTTCCCCGTGCGACTGTGAGTTTGTTGTGCAACAAAGATGCTTCGTATCCGCTTATCGCATGGATGCTTCCGCTCGCATCCTTAATTTGCTCATTCGTTGCGCAACCTTTTGGGTTCGCTGATACACTCAAATATGGATTCGAATGAATGCGCCGCTCCCGAGCGGCGTGTTTTTGTTGGAGGAGAACGCATGCGGCCCGGTGGCACTCAGACAAAGCGCGGCGCCGCGGTGCGCATACGACGCCGACTGGGCTTGGCGTCGCGGGCGTACGCACTGCTATCGTGCTCGCTGGTGCTGGTCATAGCTGGCGTTTCTGCCTATGGCATGACCGTGCCGTCCATGATGCAGGCGCATGCCGCACGCGAACCGCGCGTGGGGCATGAGGTCAAAAGCGATCTGGGCACCACGACTGGATATGCTTGGGCAAGTGTGGTCGGGCATATTGTGTTTGGCACCGACGATGCGGACGGCGCCGAGGCCCCGGACAACGAAGTCACGCTTGCCAACGGCAAAACCATCGTGCTCACCAACACCAAGATCATCGATCGATTGTCCAACAATAGCGTGGCGGCAACGGTGAATAAGGTCGAGCAGCAAAAGGAGCAGGACGCCCAGCAGTCCGGAAAGCCCGGTAGCTCGGATACTTCTGGCTCCGGCTCGGATTC
>JAXIZX010000440.1:0-3754 GCA_036303765.1 Collinsella sp.
ATCAAGCGTTGTCTCGAGTGGACCAAGGAGTACCTGGCCGAGCGCGGCGAGGAGCACCCCCGTCTTTCTGCCGAGTGGCTGCTGTGCGCCGCCACGGGCCTGGCGCGCATTGACCTATATATGCGTATGGACGAGACGCTTAACGCGGCCCAGCTCGAGACCATGCATGCGGCCGTTGTCCGTCGCGCTAAGGGCGAGCCGCTGCAATACATCACGGGCAGCACGCAGTTTCGCATGATCGACGTCGCGTGCGCCCCCGGTGTGCTCATTCCGCGCCCCGAAACCGAGATGCTCGTCGAGGAAGTCCTCAATTATCTGGATGCCGAGGTGCTGAGCCCCGAGGCTGCTGCCCGTCAGCGTGTTGAACTGCCTTGGAACGATGAGGTCGAGGAGGCACGCAAGGCCGAGGCCGCGCTGGCAGACGAACGCGCGACGGCCGAGCGCCGTGCCGCCAACCTCACGGCCGCCGACGAGGCGGCGCTGGGTGGCGACGTACTAGGCAGCCGTGCCTATGCCGAGGAACTGGCCGACCGCGAGGCCGAGGAAGCCGCCGCGCAGGCAGCGGAAGCCGAAGCCGCGGAAGCCGTCGAGTCCGAGCTCGACGAATGCGGCATCGCCATCGAGGGTGCCGACCAGGAGACGGCTTCAGCTCAGGATGCCGCTGCGCCTGCCCCAACCGAGCCCTGCACTGCCCGCGTTCTCGAGGTCGGCTGCGGCACGGGCTGCATCTCGCTCTCCCTTGCCTGGGAGCGCCGCGGCCACGTCACCTGCACTGCTACCGATATCGAGCCGCGCGCCATCGACCTTGCTACCAAAAACCGCGACGCCCTCGGCCTCACGCCAGATGAGGTTGCCTTTAGCCTCACCAACCTGGTGAGTTCCATTCCCCGCGAAGAGTGGGGCACCTTTGATGTGCTCGTCTCCAACCCACCTTACATCCCGACCGGCGTCATGCGCTCGCTGCCGCACGAGGTCAAGGACTTTGAGCCCGACCTGGCGCTCGAGGGCGGCGCCGACGGCCTCGATATCTTCCGCCGCCTGCTCAATGCGGCGCCTTACATGCTGCGCGCCGGCGGCCTGTTTGCCTGCGAGCTCTACGAGGGTGCCCTCGATGCCGCGGCCGAGCTCTGTCGCCAGGCAGGCCTTTCGGACGTGCGTATCGTCCACGACCTCCCCGATCGCCCCCGCATCGTCCGAGCCATCGTCACCGAGCCCAAGCAGCGCCAGTAATATTTATTAACTGGTTAACAAAAATTATAAAGTAGTTTATAATTAGGACGGCTGAAAGAGGTCGGCCCATGCAACCTCCTACCTTTCGGGAAATCATTGCCCTACTCAAGCACGATGGATTCGTGAAGGTCGCGCAAGTCGGTAGTCATGCTAAGTATGTTTCTGGTGACCGTGTTGTCACCGTGAACGGCTCTGGTGGTGATCGACCAAAGAAGGGCACGTGGGCAAGTATTCGTCGCCAAGCTGAATGGTAGTTGGAGGCAAAATGAGGCAGCGATTTACCTATGACTGCGTTCTCATAAAAGAAGACGACGGTTACTGCGCCAGTTTCCCGCAGATTCCCGGCGCCTTTGCCGATGGCGATACGCGCGAAGAAGCGATTGCCCATGCCACCGAGGCACTGATGGCGTTTTTGGCCGACGACCTCAACAACGGTTTGACTCCGGCAGGGTACGAACGCTCGGCCGAGGTCGTGGCCCTTTCAGTCGAAATCGACCACGAGGACGCTCGGGAAGCGGCGTGCCGAACATTTAAAGACGCAGCGCTGGACCTCAAAGTCTCCGCTCCGCGGATTACCGCGCTGGTCAAAGCCGGAAAGCTCGATGTTGAACTTGTCGACGGCCGTCGGATGATAACGATAGACAGCATCGAGCGCTACGCCGCCCAAGAACGCCACGCCGGCAGGCCAAAGAAGTTCGTCGCAGTCCAATAACCCCCTCACTTTCACCGACTACTAGAGCCGCTCACCAAACCAACATGCGCTCTGGGCAAATAGGTTGAACGTTTCGTGCGAGAATGCCCCACAGTAAACAAACTTGCACCAGAGCGTAAGGGGCTGGCATACACATGCAGACGGTCTATCGGGTATATGAGGGAACGCGCGAGCCGCATCGGCTTGCCGTCGAGCGCGCGGCCGAGGTGCTCGGCCGCGGCGGCCTGGCGCTGATCCCGACCGAGACGGTTTACGGTGTCGCCGTGGCGGTCAACGCCTTCTCGGACGCCGTGCCCCAAGATACAGGCGAATTCCCATCGTGGCCGCGCGATCCGCAGGCTGCCGTCAATGGCGCCGCGGTCCCTGCGCTCGGTACCGGCTACCGCCGTATCTTCACTCTCAAGCAACGTGAACTCACGCAAACCGTCGCTTGGCTGGTCGATGGTGTCGAGGCGCTCGACCGCTATGGCGTGGATATCCCGGAAGATGCCCGCGTACTTGCGCGACGATGCTGGCCGGGAGCCCTGACTATCGTGGTCAAGGCGGCTCCCTGCGTGCCGACCTTTATGCGTGCTGCCGACGACACCGTGGCCCTGCGCGCTTCGGCCTCTCCCGTGGTCCAAGCGCTCATCCGCGCCTGCGGCAGTCCCCTTGCCTGCACGAGCGCCAACACACACGGCGCGCCCTCGCCGGCAAGCTTTGCCGCCGTCGAAGGTCGCATCCTGGAGGGGGTCGATGTTGCCGTCGACGCCGGCGAGACCCCGTGTCGCGACGCCTCGACCATCGTGTCGTTCCAGCACGGCGGGCTCCAGATCCTGCGCCAAGGTGCACTTCCCGCATCAGAGATCGAACGGGTCCTGTCCGACCCGATGCAATAGAAAGGTGTAAGCGATGTCGTTGAATCTGGGCAGCCTGGGCATGGAAGATGCCTCGTTTAACTTTGGCGGTTCCTACATCATGGCGCTCGACAGCGGCACCACCTCGGTACTTGCGACCATCGTCGACGAGTACGGCTGCATCGTCGCGCAGGCACGTCGTAGCGTCAAAACCAGCTTCCCGCGTCCCGGTTGGATAGAGCAAGACCCCATGGAGGTGCTTGCCAGCCAGATCGGCGTGATGATGGAGGTCCAGTTTAAGAGCGGCATCCATTCTGACCGCATCGCCGCCATCGGTATCTCCAACCAGCGCGAGACCACGGTGGTGTGGGACCGCATAAGCGGCCAACCCATCTATAACGCCATCGTGTGGCAATGCCGTCGCACCGCACCTCTGATCGACGAGCTGGTCGAGCGAGGCGCAGAAGAGCTGGTGCGCTCCCGCACGGGACTCACGCTCGATCCGTATTTCTCGGCTTCCAAGGTGCAGTGGATCCTCGACAACGTCGACGGTGCGCGTGAGAGCGCGGCGGCGGGCGACCTCATGTTCGGCACCATCGACACCTGGCTCATCTACAACCTCACCGGCAGTCAGGTCTTTGCCACCGACTACACCAATGCCAGCCGCACGGCGCTCTTTAATATCCATACGCTCGATTGGGACGACGACCTGCTGGCGCTCTTTGACGTTCCACGTTCCGTGATGCCCGAGGTTCGTTGGAGCTCGGGCGACTACGGCCGCGTCGCGAGCGACATCATGACCAACATGCCGCCCATCATGGGCGTGGCGGGCGATCAGCAGGCGTCGCTGTTCGGCCACTGCTGCTTCCATCCCGGCCAGACCAAAAACACCTATGGCACGGGTTGCTTTATGCTCATGAACACCGGCGACGAGGTCGTCGAATCCAAGAACGGTCTGGTCTCCACGATCGGTATC
>JAXIZX010000441.1:0-1536 GCA_036303765.1 Collinsella sp.
GCACCGGTCTTGTGAGCCATGGAGTGAACGATGCCGAGCAGGCCCGAGGAGAAGGCGATACCGGCGATGCACTGAGCCTCGTGCATGTGCTGACGGGCCTCATGGTCGCCAGCATAGGACTTGGGCAGCCACTCGACGATCTCGCGGATGCCGTGCAGAGCGTTGGCGTCGGTGAACATAGAGGCGCAGGTGGAAACGTAGGCCTCCATGCAGTGGGTCAGAGCATCCATGCCGGTGTGAGCGCACAGCTTGGCGGGCATGGTGTAGGTGAGCTCGGGGTCGACGATGGCGACATCAGGGGTGATGTTGAAGTCGGCCAGCGGGTACTTGATGCCCTTTTCGTAATCCGTGATGACGGAGAATGCGGTGACCTCGGTAGCAGTGCCGGAGGTAGAGGAAATGGCGCAGAAGTGAGCCTTCTGACGCAGCTCGGGGAAGCTGAACGGCTGGATAATGTTGTCGAAGGACTCCTCGGGATACTCGTAGAAGACCCACATGGCCTTAGCAGCATCGATGGGCGAACCGCCGCCGATAGCAACGATCCAGTCGGGCTCGAAGTCGCGCATAGCGGCTGCGCCCTTCATGACGGTCTCGATGGAGGGATCGGACTCGACGCCCTCGAACAGCTTGACCTCCATGCCGGCCTCTTTGAGGTCGGCCTCAACGTCCTGCAGGAACCCGCCGCGGCGCATAGAGCTGCCGCCAGAAACGATGATGGCCTTCTTACCCTTGAGGTTCTTCACCTCGTGGCGAGCGCCCTCACCAAAGTACAGATCGCGAGGATTGGTAAAACGTCCCATACTGTGCCTCCTAAACAAGCCCCTCTTAGACTTGCGTATATAACGGAGCACCCAATTGGCTCCGTTAGGACCGGTTTGCGCGTTGCCGGCGATGACAATGCGCGATGTCTAAACGTCTCAACGCTCAAACAAACACTATTTTACCGTTCTGGTTGGTCAGTTATTCACCTAAAGCCGCCAATGATGAAACGTTTTTTCTATCCCTGAAGACCCTTGTGCGGCATTCATACTCCCAAGCTGGGCAAACGTTTTATCAAGGTTGACTACATATCCTGGGCAGGACGGTGCCCCTCCAAAATATGCACCGTTCGCCGCCAAAAATCGACCGTTTGCGGCACCGTAATACCACTCGGTCGTCCAAGGTGCCGACATTTGTGCGACATCCGTCTTCGTGGTGCAAAGGTGCAAGTCCAAGTGCGGCACCCCCGGTGTGCCACATGCGGGTAAACTAGAATCTTATATAGAAACATTTGAACCCTAACCGCAGCAAAGGAGGCCCCATGGCATTCGATCCCATTCAAGAGGATTGCCATCGGCTCGTTCTTGAGGCCTTGCGCCGCGACAATATCCCGCTCACCGACGCTGCCGCCGTAGAGCATCTGATGGAACAATTCACCCGCAACCCCGCACCGCTCATCGTGCACGACCGCGACCGCGCCGGGCACCTCATTGCCAAGGTGGTCGAGGCTGTCGACTACCGCATTCCCTTTATCCCTGACGATACCCAGGCAGAGCA
>JAXIZX010000442.1:0-7719 GCA_036303765.1 Collinsella sp.
ATCATAAACAGCCGTTGACGCCTCAGTTGCGTCACCACATGGCCGCCAGCGTAGCTCAGTTGGTAGAGCACCGCTCTCGTAAAGCGGGGGTCACCGGTTCGAGCCCGGTCGCTGGCTCCATTGCACAAGATAGCCGCCTTCGGGCGGCTTTTTTCTTGCCGATTTATCGCACAATGCCAATCCAAGCACAACGCCGCCGGCAACTCCCCTACTCAACAAAAAGCCCCGCCAGCCGCAATCCCCAAAGGAACCGCGATCAGCGGGGTCTAAGCGCGCTCCTCCAAAGGAAAACGCTCACAACACGAACAGCTCAGCCGAGCAGCTCGCTACTCCTCCCAGTAAGCGTCTGCAAGCAGCTTAAAGCAGATCTTCTTGACCGGCTGCGCGCCATCGCCCGGGAACTCGAGCGTGGGCATGTGAGGCTCGCCGGCAACAAACAGCGCAAACTTGTCGTCAGCAAGATCGCCGGCGATCGAGGCGTCTGAATCGACCAGGTCGTAGTCGTCCTTCTCGTCAAACTCCTGGACCAGCGTCAGGCTGCCCGTGGCGACCTTAAAGGCCTCGCGACCCTCGACGTCGATCTGCAGGTCGTGATAGCGCTGATGCGTCTCATAGTGGGCCTCGGCTTCGGGCCGCGTCGTGGGAGCCATGACGTTCGCAAAGACCTTGTCGCCCAGAATCGGATGGCTGCCGACCTCGAGCTTCGCCGGATCGTTCTCCTCGAGCCAGTCGATCAGCACGTCGAGGCCCTTGAGCATTCCACGGTACTCCTCGATATCGCCCAATGCACCGTAAATCATCTAAATCCCCTCTCGGATCGTTTCTTTGGCGGCTACTCGGCAAACGCATTACCGACGCTGTTGCCACCCACATGCGTCTCGACCAGGGTAAGGTCGGGATTGAACACGACAGTGTCGGCGTCGCGCCCCGGCATAATGCTACTGCACTTGTCGTCGACATGAGCTGGCAACCGATGCCGGGGCCGCAGCACAAGCTCCTACAGCTCGGTCACGACAACGCCGTTGTAAACCTCGTCCCAACGATCCATAACCAAGTGGCCAGTCATGGGATCCATGGCATTGAGTTTGCCGCAGGTGTTGGCGGTACGCAGCACCGTCTCGTCGTCGGCTCCGGCAGCAATCGCATGTGCGAAGCCGGCAATGGTCGAATCGCCAGAGCCCGTAGCGTTAACGGCGGGGATATCGGGGGTCTTGGCGCGGAACGCACGGCCGTTATGGAAACCAACGGAGCCGGCAGCGCCCATAGATACGACGACCCAGGGGATATCGGAGAAGCGGGCGTCAGAGGCGAGCGCGGAACGGAGCTCGTCCACATCGTCGGTGGTAAAGCTCGTGCCCAGAAGGCCGTTAATTTCGGTCAGGTTAGGCTTAACCAGCTCAGGCTTGACCTCGGACTTGAGCGCAGCCTCGAGCGAGGCGCCCGAGGTATCGAGCAGCACCTTGGCGCCGGCGTTCTCTGCAATGCCCGTGATCTTAGCGTAGTAGTCCGCCTCGACGCCGCGGGGCAGCGAACCCGAGATGGTAACGACATCGGCCTTGCTCGCAAGCTCGGCGAACTTGGCGGTAAAGGCATCGAGCTCCTCGGGGGCAATCGTCGGGCCGCTCTCGAGCAGCTCGGTCTGGTTGCCGGCGTGGAGGATGTTGAGACAAATGCGAGTCTCGCCCTTGATGGGCACAAAATCATTCTTAATGCCGTTAGCATCCATGAGCTCGGCCATATAGGCGCCCATATGACCACCAAGCAAGCCGGTTGCCACGACATCGTCGCCCAGCTGGCCCAGGACGCGGGCCACGTTGAGGCCCTTACCGCCGGCGGTCTTTTCGGGCGTCACGCGGTTGACGTCGTCGATAATGAGCTCATCGAGCTGATAGCGCGTATCGACGGACGGGTTCATCGTAACGGTGAGGATCATTTCTAGCTCCTTATCTCGCAGGCTCCTTATGCCTTGCAAAACGAATTGGCTACATGCGACTACAGAATCTCGATTGTGAACGAGCGCACGATGGTTTCTTTGGGCTTGGCGATAAGGCAGCCGCGCTTGTGCTCAAGCACGTCGTCCTCATCGGAGCAGGTCGAAAGACCGCCCCAGGGCTCAACTGCCACAAAATCACCCTCGGGCTTGCTCCACACAATGAGGTACGGGAAGCCCTCAAAGCTCAGGCGAACACCCTTGTCCTCGCCCTTTTTGGAAAGCGTGACCTGACGGCTCTCGAGCACGTCAAAGATGGTCTCCGCAAAATCGAAGAGCTCATGTGACAGAGGCAGCGTCTTTCCCACCATGGGGTTCTTGGAGCGGTTGGTCACGTCAATCAAGCCAGTCGAGGGGACGGCAGCGCAAAGCTCAGCAGCCTCGTCTTTCTCAAAACGCAACTCGTAGTCCGTATAGGCCTCGCCCTCATCGAGCGGGCACCTAAAGCCGGGGTGTCCACCGATAAAGAAAGGCATGTCCTCGGTGCCCTCGTTGGTAACCTCATAGGAGACGCGCACGGCGGCGTCCTCGAGCGTATAGCGGGCGACAAGCTTAAACGGATACGGATAATCGCTCAGCAGCGCGGCGTTATCCTCCGAAGCCAGGCACATCGCCAGCTCGTTCTCGCTCTGGCTCAGCAGCTTCCACTCCTGTTTGCGCGCAAACCCATGGCGGGCGAGCTTCACATGATGTCCGGCAAACGTCATGGCGCTGTTATCGCGCAAACCTCCGCAAATCGGGAAGCAAATCGGTGCCTGGCCGGACCACACGGCGGGATCGCCCTGCCACAAGTACTCGCGACCTCCGGCCTCAATCGAGGTAAACGAACCACCAGCCGTGGACACCTTAATAGAAATCGAATCGTTGGAGAGAGCGTATTCCATTGTCCATCCTTTCGAACAACTGCTTTTTGCTCGCAAGAACCCGTCTCGGCCCTGACCAAAGGACAAACCCGCACGTTCATCGATGCGTCCGGTTTCCCAGCCATGCAACGGGGTACCATACAGACATTGATGCAATTACAGCTGAAAGGCCTTCTTATGCGAACCATCATCCTTTATGCCTCACACCACCACGGCAATACGAAAAAGCTCGTGGACGCCATCGTCGAGGCGCACCCCGAGATCGATATCCTCGACGTGAAGTCACTCGGTAAAAACGAGTACCCCGACCTGCACGAATACCATCTGATCGGTGTCGCCACGGGCATCTATTACTCCGAGATCGACAAGGACATGGCACGCGTGCTCACGAACGTGCTGCAGCCGCAGGACAAGGTGTTTGGCCTTATGACCTACGGTGGCAAAAACAAGTGGTACGGCAAGGATATCGATGGCATCTGCCGCATGAGGCAGGCCATCTTTATGGGCGTCTACGGCTGTCCCGGCTTTGATACGTGGGGGCCGTTCAAACTCACCGGCGGCGTCCAGAAGGGACACCCGACCGCTGAGGAAATTAAGGGCGCCGTCGACTTCTTCGACAAGATCGAAGACGAGTATGGCGACATCATCGTCGAAGAGTACGCCAAGCGCGAGAAGCGTCTAGCATACGAAAAGGAGCATCCCGCGGGGGGTCTTGTGGCCGGCGTCAAGCGCACGGCAAAGAAGATCGTTAACAAGCTGTAACTGTTAAGGTGCTTTTGAGCGTTTAACCCATACGGCGGGTCCGAGCAGATTCGGGCCCGCCGTCTTTTTCTATCGTTAATCGGTAAAGGCGTTGCCGACGCTCTGGCCGCCAACATACGTCTCGACGAGGGTGAGCTCATGGTCGAACACGACAAAGTCGGCGTCGCGACCCGGCATGATGCTGCCGCACTTATCCTCGATGTGCGCAGAGCGAGCCGGCACCTCGGTTGCCATGCGAATGGCGATATCAGCGCTGGCGATACCCCAATCGACAATGTTCTTGACGCCCTGGGCAAGCGTGAGCACCGAGCCGGCAATGCTTTTGCCGTCGGCGAGCCAGCACAGGTTGTCCTTCATGATGACGTCCATGCCACCACTGGTGTAGCTGCCCTCGGGCATGCCGCCGCAGCCCAGGCAGTCGGTGATGAGCACCGTGTGCTGCCAGCCCTTTGCCTGCAGCAGTGCCTTGATGGCGGCAGGGTTTACGTGCTTGCCGTCACAGATGATCTCGGCGTAGGTCTCGGGCGTGGACATGGCAGCACCCACGACACCGGGCTCACGGTGATGCAGACCGCGCTGGCCGTTATAGGTATGCGTAAAGCAGCTGGCACCGGCATTGATAGCGGCGATGCACTCATCGTAGGTGGCGTCGGAGTGACCGATGCTGGTCACCACGCCCTTGGCGTTCAGAGCAGCCGCATAAGCAGCGGCACCGTCGCGCTCGGCGGCCATGGCGCTCTTAACGATGCGACCGCCCGCAGCCTCCTGCCACTGGTCGAAAACCTCCTCGGAGGGGTCAATCAGGTAAGCGGGGTTCTGCGCGCCCACGTGCTTCATGGTAAAGAAGGGGCCCTCCAGGTAGATGCCCTGAATGCGGGCACCGCAGAAGTCGGGGCCGCGGCCCTCGTCCGCCTTGGCGATAGCAGCGCAGGCGTCCTTGATCTGTTCGACGCCATCGGTGAACGTCGTGGGCAGCCAGCTGGTGGTACCGCGACGGGCGAGCTCGGTTGAGCTGATATCGATGCCCTCGGGATCGTTATCGGTAGTTGAGTGGTTGTAGAAGCCATGGATGTGAGTATCGACCATACCCGGTGCGATCCACGATCCCGTGTAGTCCTTAATCTCGCAAGAGGGCTCGTCGGCCTGCCAGGCGCCAAAAACGCCATCCTCGACCATAAGATAGCCGCCCAGTTGCGGGCCTGCCGGCAAGAAGAACTTGTCAGCCTTAATTGCGTACGTGCTCATATGCACTCCTCGCTTCTAAAGCAGTTGACTGTGGTAATGCTTATACCCAGCTCACGTAAAACAAAAAGCGCCCGCCCGCCGTTATGAGCGGACGGGCGCCCTTACAGGGGGACGCGATTAAGCGGTGAAGGGGTGAATCGTCACGCCCTTAACCACGCGGTTGACCGTGCCGGTGGGGCTCGGCGTATCGGGCGTGTTGCCCACGCGGACGGAGTTGAGCAGGCTGATAGCCTGGGCAAACATCACGAACGGCAGGGCAAGGTAGCCCTCGGGAAGCGCCTCGTAGCCCTTAAAGGTGAAGGACTCGCCCTCGTAGACGGTAGCGCCATCCTGCTGAACGGCAACGGTGTGCTGAGCAATCTTGTCGCCACCGATCTCGTTGAGGATGTCGATGTCGTACTGACGGGTGTAGGCGTCGTTGTTGACGAACACGAAGACGAGCGTCTTATCGTCGACGAAGGACTTAGGTCCGTGACGATAGCCCATGGAGGTGTCGTAGGAAGTAGCAACCAGACCGTGAGCGAGCTCGAGGATCTTGAGCTGGCTCTCCTGGGCAAGGCCACCGAAGGAGCCAGAACCCAAGTAGGTCACGCGGTTGAAGTCGCCAGCCAGGTAATCGGCGATCTCAGGCTCACGGGAGATGACCTCCTCGCCCATCTTGGCAATCGTCTCGACCCACTCGGCCTTCTGCTCGTCAGAGGCAGTGTCGAAAATAAGGGTGGAGAGCAGGGTCATGCAGGTGTAGGAACCGGTCATGGCGAAGCCCTTGTCGTTGGCGCGCGGGATGAGCAGCGTCAGCGCATTGGGATCATCGGCGGACTCGACGGCGAGCTTGCCCTCGGGAGCGCAGGTGATGTTGAGGAACTTGACGTTGTGGACGAGCTCCTTGGCAACGGCAACGGCGGCAAGGCTCTCGGGGCTGTTGCCAGAGCGGGCAAAGGAAACCACGAGCGTGGGATCCTCGGCGCGCAGGAAGTCGCGCGGGGCGCTCACGATGTCGGTCGTGGCGATGGGCTTAAAGTCGTAGAGATCAGTGTTGCCAGCGTGACGCAGGTACGGGGCGCAGGTATCGCCAACGTAGTCGGACGTACCGGCACCGGTGAAGACAACGGACAGACGACCCTCGCCCATAGCGCGAGCCTCGGCCAGGAAGGCCTCGATGGCCTCCTTGTTCTCGCGATAGATGTTGAGCGTATCACGCCAAAGCTCGGGCTGCTGAGCAATCTCGGCCGTGGTGATCTGGGCGCCGAGCTCGGTGAGCTCCTCGACACTCTTCTCGAACATTTCTAATACCTCTCTCTAGAAGTAATCCTCTGACGTGCAATTATACACTTCGGTTGGTTATCTGGTAGTAACCAGTTAAATGCAAAGAATCACCATATGGAAACGATGCGAGCACTAGTTACTGCGCTGGTGGTAAACCTTGTATTTAAACTGATCGGCACGAGCAACCGAGAGTGTGTACTCCACTACCTCGTTTGACTCGTTATACGTAGTCCTGACCAAATCGAGCACAGGCGAGCCCTCGACAATTCCCAAAAGGTGGGCATCGGTGGGACGGGCTATGCTCGCATAGAACTCCTCTTCGGCCACGCGAATCTTTTGCTGAAAGTCCTGCTCAATCACATCGTAAAGCGGCTTACGCTCCAGCAGCGGTCGCTTTAGGGACAGAAATTGACGAACCGGTAGATAGCTGCGTTCGACCATCATGGGCATGTTGTCGGCAGAACGAAGGCGCTTGAGCTTAAAAATGCGATCACCGATGCGCAATCCCATATGCTCGGCTAGATTCTTATCGGCCTCCATCTCGCAAAACTCGAGAATCGTGGTCTCGGGTTCTCGACCCATCGCGCGCATCTGCTCGGTAAAGCTGTAGGACTGCATAAGATTGGTTGCTTTTGCCGAACGGTCGGTCACAAAGGTACCGCGACCGTGCTGCCGAACCACCAGTCCTAAACGCTCCAGTTCCTGCAGAGCCAGGCGTACCGTAGTGCGCGAGAGACCATAGCGCTCCGAAAGTTCGCGCTCGGAAGGAATCATGTCACCGGCGCGATATTCATGGTCAATCTTTTCGGTCAGAATATCGACCAGCTGATCGTACAGCGGTTGCTTACGCGCTCCGATCGCCATCCTATCCTCCCTTTTGCTCGAATTCGGCTAACTACCTAGGGTGTTTAGCATTATCTGTCTGCCACACCCGAATCAACAAGAAAACAAAAGCCGCGCGCTCTTTCGAGCACGCGGCTTTTAACATACACATGGCTTAAGGGGTCGGGGTGTGAGCCGCGTAGGGACACACCCCTCAAGCTAGAGCCTTACCAGATGCTCGGCCAGAGACCAAGCGGGCCAGCGCCCAGGATGCCAAGGACGAAGAGCAGGAGAATGCCCTTGGTCGGGGTCCAGCTGTGCTTAGCGAACATGTAGTAAAGCAGCAGCGTAAGCATAAGCGGGACGAGCTTCGGGACGATGGTGTTGAGGGTGTCGGCAACAGAGAAGTTGACCGGATCCTCGGTGACGGTGCCGTAGGTAACGGACTCCATGCCGTTGCCCAGATCGGTGACGCCGCACTCGACAGCGTTGCCGTCGGCATCGGTGGCGGTGAGGGCGTTGCCGTCCTCATCGGTCATAGCCATGGTACCGGCCTCAGCGGTCTCGGTATCGATGCCCTCCATACCGGTGAAGTTCTCGGCCTCCTTCTCGGAGACGATCACGGTATTGGCGGAGAGGCCACGGGTGGTGCCGTTGGGGATCTGGAGGTTGATCTGGGTGCCACCCATGGTGACGACCAGGCAACCGACGACGAAGACGCCCATGATGGAAGCGGCACGCGTGAAGGCCTGCATGTTGGCGGTCAGAGCG
>JAXIZX010000443.1:0-5786 GCA_036303765.1 Collinsella sp.
CAAAAGCGCTGGTAGCGTATGGCGGGAACGTATGTGAATCGAACACATCCAAGACGTTTTGCACGCCTCGCAACGGTTTTGAGGACCGCGGAGCCCACCGGAGCCCATCCGTTCCCAAGTGCGGCGGTATTTTACCAAACCGAGCAGCCAATCTAGCGCAGGGACCTCAAGCCGCCGGCGTCCTTGTCGAGCACCGTAAAGCGCACGGCATCCAGGTGCTCCAAGATGCTGATGGCACGTTTGCGCGACACACCCAGGGCCTCGCGCAGTACGCTCGTGGTGGCAACACCGCCGGCTGCCTCAATGGCGGCGGCAACAAGCTCGCGCGCATGGGCCTCGGCGGCAGCGGACAGGGCAACGTCGCGCTCGACCTTAACGATCGAGCGATTGAGCGAAAGCTCGCGCAGGGCACGCGTCATGGTGTCGCGATCGAGCTGCAGCTGTTCGCCCACCTCGGGAAGCGCCGGTGCATCCAGGCCGGCCTCGTCAAGCAGCGCGACGATCTGCTCGCAAGCCTCTCGCACCACGCGTGCCGCCGCGGCGGCCGAGTGCGGGTCGAACACCTCGGCGCCCTCGGCGGCGCACACGCCACGCGAGCAGCCCTCGGCAATCAGAGCCGCGGCAACACCTTCATCAGCGCTAGGCCACGCAGCATGGGCAACGGCGCCGGGCGTAAAGCCCGTCTCCTTGGGAGACGCCGCATGCATGGCTGACAGGGTCGCCGCCAGTGCATCCATCGCAGCGTCGAGCACCACGGTGTCCGCCAAGAGCTCCGCATCACCCATGGCAAGCTTGCGAACGGAGCCCTGCGCCACCAAACCGCGCAGTGCGGCATCGGCCTCGCCGGCACCAAGATCCAAAGCCTCGGCAACATCAGCCGCCGCAACCGGCAGCGCTTGCAGCGCCAGCCACGCATCCACCGCACCCGAAACATCTCCGGCCTCAAGCGCAGCAAGCAGCGCGCGCTCCCCCGTCGAAAGCTCGCGCGAGCGACGGCAGCGCGAAAGCAGCACACGCCCGCCGCCAATGAGCATAACGGGCGAATACGACAGCACCACGGCATGGTCTCCGGCTCGCAGCGGCAGCGGCTCCTCCAAGCGCACCTGTACGGTACGGGTCTCGCCCACCGCCATGGGAGCCTCGCCCTCCAAAAGCATGATGCGGCCGACGACCTCGGCCGTGCCGGCCATCACATGCACGCGCGCGCCCGACTCGAGCACGCGCGGCTTGGCGCCCTCGCGACCCAAATACGTAAACGTCATCATAAAGCGCAACGTCTGGCCAAAGCGGTCCGCCACGCCCAGCATCTCGCCACGGTCAAGCGCCGCGACACCGTCACCAACTAGGTTGAGCGCCACACGCTGACCAGGCAGCGCGCGCGGCGTATCGCCATGCACCTGAATCCCGCGCACGCGACAGACCGTACGCGACGGCAAAGCCATCAGCTCGTCGCCCACCGCAACCGGCGCATCGTGCAGCGTTCCCGTTACGACAGTGCCGACGCCCTTAATCGTAAAGCAGCGGTCAATCGGCAGGCGCGGCGCGGCATCGGTGCGCTCGGCACGGTTGCGGCAGGCATCCCAGCAGGCACTTACCTGCTCGTCGAGCACCGCAAGCAGCCCGTCGATCCCCTCGCCCGTCTTAGACGACACGGGCACAATCGGCGCGCCCGCAAACACGGTACCCGACAAAAAGTCATCGACATCGAGCTCGGCAAGCTCGGTCATCTCGGCATCGGCCAGGTCACACATCGTCAGCGCCACCACCATATGCGTGACGCCCAGCAGCTCCAGCACGTGCACGTGCTCGCGCGTCTGCGGCATTACACCCTCAACGGCAGAGACCACCAGCACGGCAACGTCGATGCCTGTCGCACCCTGCACCATGGCGCGCAGGTAATGCGCGTGGCCCGGCACGTCGACCAGGCCGACGATCTTGCCACTCGGCAGTGCCAGCTCGCCAAAGCCCAGCTCCACGGTCATACCGCGACGGCGCTCAACCTCCAGACGGTCGGGATTCTTGCCGGTCAGCGCCTCGATCAATGCCGACTTGCCGTGGTCAACGTGGCCCGCCGTGCCAACGATAACGGGACACTCCACCAGCGCCTGAACCTCACTCATCGAGCAATCGCCTTCTCAACGCACGCGACGAGCGTCGATGCCGCCGTCTCGATATCGCGGTCACCCACAAGCGTACGGACGTCAAACAAAATGCGATCGTGCGAGGTGCGCGTGACGACTGGCGTGTCGAAGTCCTGGACAAGCGAGCGCTTGAGCGCGTCGACCGTCAGGCGCTCGTCAACAAGACGCACGGCAACGCACATCGTGGGCAGCTCCACGGTAGGCAGCGAGCCGCCACCGGGAGTCGACGACTCCTCGACGATCTCCACCTGAACGGCGCACGGGCAACCGGCCTTATCGAGCCCGGCGACCATACGATCGCGAAGCTTGCGGGCACGTCGCTCCAAATGGGCCTGCGGCAGCGTAAGCATGCTGAGCACCGGAATATCGCGATGGGCAACGTCGGCGCCGTCCATGTAGATACGCAGCGTGGCCTCGAGCGCCGACAGAGCCAGTTTGCCCGGGCGCAAGGCGCGCATAAGCGGATGTGATCCACAGGCCTGGACCAGATCGCGACGGCCCATGATAATGCCCGCCTGTGCGGCACCGAGCAGCTTATCGCCCGAGCACGACACGATATCGAGCCCCGACGCCACCGAAGTGGGTGTAGTCTCCTCGCCGCCGCGAACCAGGATGTCGTCAGGCAACAGCGCGCCCGACCCCTGGTCTTCGTAGAAGAGCAGGCCATGCTTATGAGCAAGCGCCGCAAGCTCCCGAGAGCCTACCTCCTCGTGGAAACCCTCGATGCGATAGTTGGAAGGATGGACCTTAAGGATCATCGCCGTATCGGGCGTGATGGCGCGCTCGTAGTCGCTCAAATGCGTGCGGTTGGTGGCCCCGACCTCAACGAGCTTGGCACCCGAGGCCTCCATAACATCGGGGATACGGAAGCTGCCGCCGATCTCGACAAGCTCGCCGCGGCTGACGATGACCTCCTTGCCTGCGGCATGGGTCGCCAGCACCAACAGCACGGCGGCCGCGTTATTGTTAACGACCAGCGCGTCCTCGGCACCGGTAAGCGAGCGGATGAGCTGCGCGGCGTGCTCCTTGCGCGACCCGCGCGAACAGGTGTCGACGCTGTACTCGAGCGTGCTATACCCGCGCGCGACCTCGGCCACGGCTTTGGCAGCTGATTCCGCGAGTGGGGCGCGACCCAAGTTGGTATGGATAACCACACCCGTGGCGTTGACGGCGGGGCGCAGGCTCGGTAGCGCGGAGCGATGCGCACGCCACTCGATGGCCGAGGCCAGCTCGCGCTTGGAACGCGGGGCGGTGCCGGCACGAATCGCGGCGCGCTCCTCATCGAGCTCGGTCGTGACGGCGGCATGCACCACCGCGTCGCAGGTCTCCCCCGCCGCCTTCACCACCGGCCACTCGGCAAGCAGCTCGTTAACGGAAGGAATGGCGCGCAGGCGGGCGCGCACCTCATCGGACATGTTCTGGCTATCGCTCATGTGCAGCCTTTCAAAACCAAGGGTAGATCTGTCGGTCGCTCATCAAAAACCAGCCGAATCAATCTGCTGAATCAATCAGTCGTTATTATCCACGTGCTCCGTGATCTTTTCCACGCGAACGGCGTTTTCCTGAGTGAGCGCGGCGCCCGTCAACGGGTCCCAACGCAACGGCGTATGGTCGAGCGGGCCTACGCCCAAGGCCTGAGCGCCACCGGTATCGGCGCCAGACGAACGCCCGCCGGGGGCGGCCGAGGTGAAGATACACGCCGGATGCAGATAGGGCGTCGTCTCCACGCGCACGCGGTCGCGGCCCATGTCGCTCACAAGCTCGACGACCTCGCCATCGACGATACCCATGCGAGCGGCGACATCGGCGTTCATCTGCACGGCGTCCAAGTCCGACCCCACCCCGGCGGCACCGGCCGCCGCGAGTCTGCGCGAGGTATGCGACTCAAAGGGCCGGTTACCGCTAATGAGGCGAAACATCCCCGGGCTGGGTTCCACCATCGGCGCGATCCAGCCTGGCACGCGTCCCAGGCCGGCACGCTCCCATACGTCACTTGCCAGCGCAATTTTGCCGCCATCCAAGGGGATCGCCGGCTCGCCCGTACGCGACGGCAGCGCAACGCCCGTGTCGGCCCAACCGCGCTCCTTGAGCTCGTCCAGATCGATCCCAAACGGCGCCACCTGGGCAGCCGCCAGATCGTCAGACGCAAACTGGAAGTACTCGCCCACACCACACGCCTGCGCCAGACCGGCAAAAATCTCCCGACCGGGACGTGTGTCGTCATGCTGCACAGGCAGCACGGCGTTGCGGTAGAACACGCGCGCATCGTTGGCGCCCACGACCGTACCCACGCCGCGGTCAGCCTCCAGATACGTCACGTCGGGCAGCACGAAATCAGAAGCACGCGTCGTCTCGGACCAGCGAATATCAATCGTCACGAGCAGGTCAAGCTGTTCCAGAATCGATAGCCACGCACCGGCGTTGCCATAGCCCGCGCCGGGATTGCTGGCGTAAACGATCAGCCCGCGCAGGTCCCCGGCCAGAATCGACTGGCCGATGGTCGTGCACAGGCCGCGCTCGGGATCGACGAGCGGATAGCGCTCGGACCCCAGCTTGGGCCCATGCGGCACCGGCGGCGTCGCACAGCGCATGGGATCAAGGTCGCCCAACAAAAGCGACGTGGGCGGGTTGAGCGCACCGCCCGCATGCCCGATACAGCCCAGCAGCACATCAACCAAGCAGATAGCGCGCGCGGTCTGGGTGCTATTGGCATACGCGATACCGATGCCACCGTGAAAGCCCGCATCCACCACGGCGGCAGGCGCGGCGGCAGCCAGATCGCGCGCCGTGGCGACAATCTCTGCGGCCGGCACGTCGCACATCGACTCGGCCCACTCGGGCGTCCAAGCACGGGCCGCCTGCGCCAGCTCGTCAAAACCCGTGGTATAGCGGGCAACGAACTCGTGGTCGTACAAGTCCTCGGCAATCAGCACGTGGGCGATGCCCAGCAGTAGTGCCAAATCGCAGCCCGGGCGCACGCGCAGCCAGCGGTCGGCAAGCGCGGCGGAGCCGCTGCGCCGGGGGTCGACCACGATAATCTTCGCCCCGCGCCGGCGCGCATCGTTGAGCGCATCGACGGCCCCCATCGTCGATGAATCGACGATGGAACGCCCCAGGTACATGATGCAATCGGTATGCGTCAGGTCGGAGGCGGGGCTGTAGCCTAGGCTGTGCTCCCAACCGGTGAGACGGCTTACCTCGCAGGCGCCGTCGGCACCGTACACGTTGGGCGAGCCCAGCGCATGCATAAAGCGGTATGCCCAGTAGCGGTCGAACGAGGGCACGCCGAGCGTCATACCTAGCGCGCGCGAACCATGCCCGTCAACAATCCTCCCAAGGCGCGCTGCGATCTGCGCAAACGCCTCGTCCCACGAAATCGCATCGAACCCCAAACCATCAGCTCTCCGGCGCATGGGGTGCACGATGCGGTCGTGCTCGTCAAACGGCATTGCCAGGCGATGCCGACCGCGGGCGCAGAGGGCACGCGCCGCGCACGGATGCCCCGGCACCGGCAGCTCGGCCACCACGCGACCGTCCTCAACGCGTGCCGCAAAGGCGCAATCGGCATAGCATCCCCCGCATGTGGTCACCACGGCGCGACCGTCACGCTTCACAGCAGATGCCATCTCGATTACCCCTTTCATC